>CAZFTZ010000406.1:0-8538 GCA_964521875.1 uncultured Cellulomonas sp.
CCGGCGAACGCCGCGTAGAGCGCGTCGGCGTCGGACGGGTCCGCCGGCACGCGGTCGGCGAGCAGCGGGGCGGGCACGCCCGCGATCCTCTCACCGAGCCGGTCCCCGCCGACTCGCCGGAGAGCCCGTCTCGGGATGCGAGCCGGCGTGTCCCGGGATGTGGGAGCGCTGCCTACCATGGCGAGCGTGAGCACCACCGGTCGCGCCGACGTGTACCTGCACGGGCACCACGAGTCCGTGCTGCGCTCCCACCGGTGGCGCACCGCGGAGAACTCGGCGGCCTACCTGCTGCCCTCCCTGCGTCCCGGCATGAGCCTGCTGGACGTCGGCTGCGGCCCCGGCACCGTGACGGTGGACCTGGCGGCGGCGGTCGCGCCCGGAGAGGTCGTCGGGCTGGACGCGGCTCCCGCCGTGCTCGACGAGGCACGCGCCCACGCCGCCGAGCGTGGTGTGACGAACGTCCGCTTCGAGGCCGGGGACGTCCACACGCTGCCGTTCCCGGGCTCGTCGTTCGAGGTGGTGCACGCCCACCAGGTGCTGCAGCACCTGACGGACCCGGTCGCCGCGCTGGCCGAGATGCGACGCGTGACGCGCTCCGGCGGGCTCGTCGCGGTCCGCGACAGCGACTACGGCGGGTTCACCTGGTTCCCGGAGAGCGACGGGCTCGACGAGTGGCGCGAGCTGTACCGGGAGGTCGCGGCCGCACTCGGCGCGCAGGCGGACGCAGGCCGTCGGCTGTCGTCGTGGACGCGCGACGCCGGGTTCGACCCGGCGGGCATCACGGTCGGTGCCGGCACCTGGTGCTACGCGACGCCGGAGGAGCGCACCTGGTGGGCCGGGCTGTGGGCCGAGCGCTGCGTCTCGTCGGGCTTCGCCACCGCGGCGAAGGAGCACGGGCTGGCCGACGAGGTGGCACTCGAGCAGCTCGCCGAGGCCTGGCGGGAGTGGGGCCGGCAGCCCGACGGATGGTTCGTCGTGCTGCACGGCGAGGTGCTGGCGCGCGCCTAAGGTGTCGGGCGTGCGCATCGCCAGGTTCACCACCGGAGGAGACCCCCGTTTCGCGCTCGTCGAGGGCGACCCGGGGTCCGAGGAGCTCGTCGTCATCGCGGGCGACCCGATCTACATGCCGACGCAGCCCACGGGGGAGCGGGTCCGGCTCGACGAGGAGGGCGTGCGGCTGCTTGCCCCGGTGATCCCGCGGTCGAAGGTCGTCGGGGTCGGGCGCAACTACGCCGAGCACGCCGCCGAGCACGGCAACGCGGTCCCGACGAGCCCGCTGCTGTTCCTCAAGCCCAACACCTCGGTGGTCGGGCCCGACGACCCGATCGTGCTGCCGGACTGGTCCGAACAGGTGGAGCACGAGGCCGAGCTGGCCGTGGTGATCGGCAAGGTCACCCGCAACGTCGCACCCGACGAGGCGCTGTCGCGGGTGTTCGGCTTCACCGTGGCGAACGACGTCACGGCGCGCGACGTGCAGCGCGCCGACTCGCAGTGGACGCGGGCCAAGGGCTTCGACTCCTCCTGCCCCCTCGGACCGTGGATCGTCCCCGGCCTGGACGTCGACGACCGGTACGTCCGTGCCCGCGTCAACGGCGAGACGCGCCAGGACGGCCGCACCTCGCAGATGGTGTTCGACGTGGCGTACCTCGTCTCCTACGTCTCCGAGGTGTTCACGCTGCTGCCGGGCGACGTCATCCTCACCGGCACGCCCGCGGGCGTCGGCCCGCTCGTCGAGCGCGACGTCGTCGAGGTGGAGGTCGAGGAGATCGGGGTGCTGCGCAACCCGGTGGTCCGCCGGTGAGCTCGTCGGACACCCCGGCGGTGGACATCTGGACCGACGGCGCGTGCAAGGGCAACCCGGGTCCGGGTGGCTGGGGCGCCTACCTGCGGTGGGGCGACGTCGAGAAGGAGCTGTTCGGCGGCGAGCGCGTGACGACGAACAACCGGATGGAGCTGACCGCCGTCATCGAGGGCCTGCGGGCGCTGACGCGCTCGGTGCCGGTGACGCTGCACGTCGACAGCCAGTACGTCATGCAGGGCGTCACGTCGTGGATGCCCGGCTGGAAGCGCAACGGCTGGCTGACGAAGGACCGCAAGCCGGTGAAGAACCAGGAGCTGTGGCAGGCGCTCGACGCCGAGCTCGCCGGTCACCAGGTGCGCTGGGTCTGGGTGAAGGGGCATGCCGGCGATCCCGGGAACGAGAAGGCCGACGAGCTGGCCAACCGGGGCGTCCCGCGCTGAGGGCTCGTCGGGCGTCCAACTAGGCTGTACCCCCGTGACCCCGACCTCTCCCATCCGGGTCCGCTTCTGCCCGTCCCCGACCGGGACGCCGCACGTGGGCCTCATCCGCACCGCACTGTTCAACTGGGCCTACGCCCGGCACGTCGGCGGGACGTTCGTCTTCCGGATCGAGGACACCGACCCGGTGCGCGACTCGGAGGAGAGCTACCAGCAGCTGCTCGAGGCCCTCGCCTGGCTCGGGCTCGACTGGGACGAGGGTGTCGAGAAGGGCGGCCCGTACGCCCCCTACCGGCAGAGCCAGCGGATGGCGATCTACCGCGACGTCGCCCGCCGGCTGGTGGAGGCGGGCTTCGCCTACGAGAGCTTCTCGACGCCGGAGGAGATCGAGACCCGGCACGTCGCCGCCGGCCGCGACCCCAAGCTCGGCTACGACGGCTTCGACCGCGACCTGACCGCCGAGCAGAAGGCGGCCTACCGCGCCGAGGGGCGCGAGCCGGTGATCCGGGTGCGGATGCCCGACGAGGACGTGACGTTCACCGACCTGATCCGTGGTGAGGTGACGTTCAAGGCCGGCTCGGTGCCGGACTACGTCATCGTCCGCTCCACCGGCCACCCGCTGTACACGCTGGTCAACCCGGTGGACGACGCGCTGATGGGCATCACGCACGTGCTGCGCGGCGAGGACCTGCTGTCCTCGACCCCTCGCCAGGTGGTGCTCTACCAGGCACTGCTCGCCCTCGGCATCGCGTCGGTGATGCCGGTGTTCGGCCACCTGCCGTACGTCATGGGCGAGGGCAACCGCAAGCTGTCCAAGCGCGACCCGGAGTCCAACCTGTTCCTGCATCGCGAGCGCGGGTTCACCCCGGAGGGTCTGCTCAACTACCTCGCGCTGCTCGGCTGGTCGATCGCGCCGGACCACGACGTGTTCTCCATGCCGGAGATGGTGGCGGCGTTCGACATCGCCGACGTCAACCCGAACCCGGCGCGGTTCGACCTGAAGAAGGCCGAGGCCATCAACGCGGCGCACGTGCGCCTGCTGGCGCCCGACGACTTCCGCGACCGGCTGGTGCCGTACCTGCACGCCGCCGGGCTGGTCTCCGCCGGGGCGTACGACGAGCTCGCGGCCGACGAGCGGGCGCGTCTGGACGCCGGGGCGCCGCTGGTCCAGGAGCGGATGACGCTGCTCGGCGAGGTGACGGGGATGCTCGGCTTCCTCTTCGTCGCCGACGCGGACCTGGTGGTGGCCGACGACGCCCGCGAGGCGCTGCGCGAGGACGCCGCGACGATCCTCGACGCCGCGGCCAAGGCGCTCACCGACGTGCCGGAGCTCACCGCCGCCGCGACGCAGCTGGCGCTCAACGCCGCCCTCGTCGAGGGGCTGGGCGTCAAGCCGCGGTTCGCGTTCACACCGCTGCGCGTCGCCGTCACCGGCCGGCGCGTGTCGCCGCCGCTGTTCGAGTCGATGGAGATCCTCGGTCGCGAGTCGACGCTCGCCCGCATCGCCCGGCTGCGCGCCACGCTGTGACGGTTCCCGGCCCGGTCGAGGGGGTGCTGTTCGACGTCGACGACACGCTCGTCGACACCCGGGGTGCCTTCGTCCACGCGCTGGCGGCCGTCGCCGCCGAGTATCTGCCGCCGGCCGCCGCGGCGGCCGTCCCCGAGATGCTGCGCGTCTGGCGGGAGGATTCCGGCGGCTTCTACCGCGCCTACACCCGTGGCGAGCTGGGGTTCGTCGAGCAGCGGCTGCACCGCGCCAACCAGCTCCACGGGTTGTACGGCGGGCCGGTGCTGGACGAGGCGGCGTTCGCCGCGTGGGACGAGGTGTTCGAGGGCGGCTTCGTCGCCGGCTGGGCCGCGCACCCGGACGCCTCGCCGCTGGTCGACCTGCTGCTCGCCGCCGGCCTGCCGGTCGGCGCCCTGTCGAACGCCGGCGTCGCCTACCAGGAGGACAAGCTCGCCCGCACCGGGTTCGCCGGGCGGGTGCCGATGCTCGTCGGCGTCGACACGCTCGGCGTCGGCAAGCCCGACCCGGCGGTGTTCCTCGAGGGGGCGAAGCGGCTCGGCACCGACCCCGCGCGCACCGCCTACGTCGGCGACGAGCTGGACATCGACGCCGCCGCGGCGTCGGCCGCCGGCCTCGTCGGCATCTGGCTCGACCGCCCCGGCGGTCGCCGCGTCGACCTGACCGACGACGAGGTGACGGCGGCCGGTGTCCCGGTGATCACCACCCTCGCGGACCTCCCGGGCCTGCTCGGTCTCTGACCGGTCGCCGTTCTCTCAGCGGGGGAGCGGGTCGAGGATCTCTAGCACCTCGTCGTGCAGCAGGCCGTTGCTGGCCAGGGCGCTGCCGCCCAGTGGGCCGGGCACGCCGCGGATCGAGGTGAACCGGCCACCGGCCTCGGTGACGATCGGCACCAGGGCCGCCATGTCGTGCAGCGCCAGCTCCGGCTCGGCGGCGACGTCCACCGCGCCCTCGGCCACCAGCGCGTACGACCAGAAGTCCCCGTAGCCGCGGGTGCGCCACACCCGCCGGGACAGGTCGAGGAACCCGCCGAGCCGCCCGGCGTCCTCCCACTCACCGATCTCCGAGTAGGAGAACGATGCGTCCTCCAGCCGGTCGACGGCCGAGACGTGGATGCGTTCGGCCGACGCGAGCGACCGCCCGGTCCACGCGCCGGAGCCGACACCGGCCCACCACCGGCGGTGCAGCGCGGGCGCCGACACCAGCCCGACGACGACCTCGTCGCCGTCCATCAGCGCGAGCAGAGTCGCCCACACCGGCACCCCGCGCACGAAGTTCTTCGTCCCGTCGATCGGGTCGACCACCCAGCGGCGCGGGCCGTGGCCGGTGTCCGGCATCTCCTCGCCGTGCACGGCATCGCGCGGGCGGGTGCGGGACAGCTGGGAGCGGACGATCTCCTCGGCGGCGCGGTCGGCGTCGGTGACGGGGGTGAGGTCCGGCTTGGTCTCGACGTGGAGGTCCTGGGCGCGGAACCGGTCGAGCGTCAGCGAGTCGACCTGGTCGGCGATGACGTGGGCCAGTCGCAGGTCGTCGTCGTACCGCGGTGACATGGCCTCACGGTAGTGGCTCAGGGGCGCGGTGCCTGCTCGTCGGGCTCCGGCGCACCGGACCGGGACACCAGCAGACGGCGGAAGGAGTCCACGCGCGCGGCGCGGGCGTCGCGGGTCACCTCGTCGGGCGCCCCGGAGACCCACACGTCGAGCTCGCAGTCGGGAGAGTCCGCCAGGTGCGTGCAGCCCCGCGGGCACTCGGCCGCGATCTCGGCGAGGTCCGCGAACGCCGCCAGCAGGTGCTCCACCTTGACGTGCGCCAGCCCGAAGGAGCGCACGCCCGGGGTGTCGATCACCCAGGTGGCGGGCCCGGCGCCCGACGACGGCACCCGCAGCGCGACCGCCGACGTCGACGTGTGCCGGCCGCGCCCCGTGACGTCGTTGACGCCCCCGGTCGCCCGGTCGGCGGACGGCACCAGCGCGTTGACCAGCGTCGACTTGCCCACCCCGGAGTGCCCGACGAGCACGGACACCTTCCCGGCCAGCGCCGCGCGGAGCTCGTCGAGCCCCTCGATCTCGTCCCCCGAGCGACGGGTGACGACCACGGACACGCCCACCGGCTCGTACATCGCCCGCAGCGGCCCCGGGTCCGCCAGGTCGGCCTTGGTCAGGGCCAGCAGCGCGGACATCCCGGCGTCGTAGGCGGCGACGACGCACCGGTCGATCATCCGCGGCCGCGGCTCCGGCTCGGCGAGGGCCGTGACGATCACCAGCTGGTCGGCGTTCGCGACGACGACGCGTTCCACCGGGTCCGTGTCGTCGGCGGTGCGGCGCAGCACCGTGCGGCGCTCGCCGATCCGCACGATGCGCACCAGCGTGCCCTCGTCCCCGGAGGTGTCGCCGACGACGTCCACCCGGTCGCCGGGGACGACGCGCTCGCGGCCCAGCTCGCGCGCCTTCATCGCGACGACGGTCCGCGCCGGCTCGTCGTCCGCCCCGCCCACCAGCACGGCGTAGCGTCCCCGGTCCACACCGGTGACCAGCCCGGCGAGCGCGTCGGCGTGCTCGGGGCGCTGCTTGGTGCGTGGCCGGGAGCCGCGCCCGGGGCGCACCCGGACGTCGGACTCGTCGTACCGGCGGCCCGGCATCAGGCGGGTGCCCCCGCTCCCAGCATGCCGGTCCACAGCCCGACGAACCCGGGCAGCGTCTTGGCGGTCGAGTCGACGTCGTCGACCACGACGCCCGGCACGGCCAGGCCGACGAGCGCGCCGGCGGTCGCCATCCGGTGGTCGGCATAGGCGTGCCACAGCCCGCCGGTCAGCGGCCGCGGCGTGATCACCAGGCCGTCGCTGGTCTGCTCGGCCCAGCCGCCGCGGGCGGTGATCTCGGTCGCCAGCGCGGCGAGGCGGTCGGTCTCGTGGCCGCGCATGTGGGCGATGCCGCGCAGCCGGGTGGAGGAGTCGGCAAGCACCGCGAGCGCCGCGATGGTCGGCACCAGCTCGGACGCGGCACGCAGGTCGACGTCGATCCCGTGGATCGCGCCGGTGCCGGTGACGGCGAGCAGGTCGCCGGCGCGCGCGATGTGCGCGCCCATCCGCTCCAGCAGGCCGGGGAGCAGGGCGCCGGGTTGTGGTGTCGTCGTCGGCCAGCCCGGTACCCGAACCGTGCCGCCCGCGACCATCGCCGCCGCGAGGAACGGCGCCGCGTTCGAGAGGTCCGGCTCGACCCGCACGTCACGGCCGGCGATCGCCCCGGGCGTCACCTGCCAGATGCCCGGCCGGGAGTCGTCGACGACGACGCCGGCGGCGCGCAGCGTCTCGACCGTCATCTCGATGTGGGGCAGCGACGGCAAGGTCGGCCCGGTGTGCCGCACCGTCAGCCCGTGCGCGTAGCGCGCTCCCGCCAGCAGCAGCCCGGAGACGAACTGGCTGGACCCGGACGCGTCCACGTCCACCGACCCGCCGGCCAGCGACCCGCGCCCGTGCACCGTGAACGGCAGCCGTCCGGACTCGCCGTGCTCGTCGACCCGCACGCCGAGCGCGCGCAGCGCCTCCAGTACGGGCCCCATCGGCCGGGCGTAGGCCTGCTCGTCGCCGTCGAACCGCACCGGCCCGTCGGCCAGCGCCGCGACCGGCGGCAGGAACCGCATGACCGTCCCGGCCAGGCCGCAGTCGACGGTGGTGCCACCGCGCAGCGGGCCGGGGGCGACGAGCCAGTCGCCGGCCTCCTCCCGCACGTCGGCACCCAGGGCACGCAGCGCGCCGGCCATCAGCCGGGTGTCACGAGAGTCGAGCACGCCACGCAGCCGCGAGGGGCCGCCGGCGAGGGCGGCGAGCACCAGGTACCGGTTCGACAGCGACTTGGACCCTGGCACCTCGACGACGGCGTCGAGCGGCCCGGACGCCACCGGCGCGGCCCACGGCTGCGAACTCGTCACGCCCCGAAGGCTACGCAACGTCCGCACACCTGGACCACGTCCGACGCCGGTGGGGACGCGGCGGAAGCAGGGGCGCGTCAGGCGGCGTCGTGGGCCGCGGCCCGGGCCTCGTGGGCGGCGTGCACGCGCCAGGCGACACCGGGCCGGCCCGCCAGGTCGCCCGCCGCCAGCAGGGCGCCGCCGAGGGCGGACAGCGAGGACCAGAACTTCTGCCGGCGAGCGGCCTCGGCCTCGTCGGGTGCCTTGGCGAGCACCCGGCCCGAGGGCAGCGAGGCGACCACCACCGGGACCGCGAGCACGGCCAGCGCCAGCCCCGCGGTCCGTGGCGCCTTGCCGGCCGCCAGCGCGCCGGCCGCCGCGACCGTCGCCACCCCGTGCGCCTGCACGACGAGCCCGAGCTGCCGGTCGGTCACCGACGTCAGCGCGGTGTCCAGGGCGTCGGTCAGCGCCGGCACGCGACGGACGTGACCGCGCAGCGCGGCCAGTCCCTCACGCACCGAGGTCGCGTGCGCGGACGGGTGCCGGATGCCGTCCACCGCCTCGACCACGAACCACGACGCGAACAGCGGGCGGGCGATGCGACGCAGCAGCACGGCGTTCCTCCTCGTCGGGCGGTAGAGACGCGCACCACGCTAGTCCGCGGGGAATGGCCGTGCGGTGCGAGGCGTTGTGCCGCCCATGATCTGTGCTCTGGCTGAGCGTCCGGCCGCCTCGTCGTACGCGGCCGTGCCCTCACCCTCCCGCCCGGGTGACGCACAGCCGTGGCGGCTAGGCTCGACGGCGATGAGCGAGGACACGACGCGAGTGCCGGCCGGCGAGGACGACGCGGCCCGCACGCAGCGGTTCGA
>CAZFTZ010000407.1:0-12050 GCA_964521875.1 uncultured Cellulomonas sp.
GGGTACGGCGTCGAGCTCGAGGACCGCGACGGAACCACCCTCGCGCGGACTGCCGTCCTGGTGGCGGCCGACGAGCGCGCCCGGATGCGGTACGGCTTCGTCGCGTCCTACCCGCCGGACAAGGACGTCGACGCCGTCGTCGACCTGGCTCGCCGGCTCCACCTCGACGCGGTCCAGCTCTACGACTGGGCCTACCGCCACGCCGACCTGCTCGGCGGCGGCGAGTCCTACACCGACCCGCTCGGGCAGCAGATCTCGCTGGCGACGGTGCAGCGGCTGGCGTCCGCACTCGCGACGGCCGGGACCGACGCGCTGGGCTACGCGGCGGTCTACGGCGTGGGGCACGACGAGTGGCCGGCGTGGTCCCACCGCGCGCTGCTGCGCGCCGACGGCGAGCCGTGGGCGCTGGGCGACTTCCTGCGGCTCGTCGACCCCGCCGCCCCCGACTGGCAGCAGCACTTCGTCGCCGACCTGCAGGCGGCGGCGAGCCGGCTCGGCCTGCTCGGGTTCCACCTCGACCAGTACGGGTACCCGCGGGTCGCCGGCTCGGTGGACGGTGGCGTCGTCGACCTCGCCCGCTCGTTCCCGTCTCTGATCGAGGCGGTGCGCCGTGGGCTGCCGGACGCCCGGCTGGTGTTCAACAACGTGAACGACTTCCCGACCTGGGCGACCGCCGGCACGTCGCAGGACGCGGTCTACGTCGAGGTGTGGCCGCCGCACACGACGCTCGGCTCGCTCGGCCGCCTCGTCGGCCGCGCGCGGTCGGTCGGCGGTGCGCGGCCGGTGGTGGTCGCGGCGTACCAGCACGTCTACGACACGGCCCCGGTGGAGCAGGCCGACCTCGCGACCGCCTTCACGATGGCGACGCTGTTCTCGCACGGCGCGACGCAGCTGCTCGCGGGGGAGTCGGGTCACGTGCTCGTCGACCCCTACTACGTGCGCAACCACGCCGCCGAACCGTCGACGCTGGCGCTGCTGCAGCGCTGGTACGACTTCCTCGTCGAGCACGACGAGCTGCTGATGGACCCGGCCGCGGTGGACGTCAGCGGGCCGTGGGTGGGCGGGTTCAACGACGCGCTGGACGTGAGGTTCGAGGCAGCCGGCACGTCCGACGAGGCCGTCGCGGGCGCGGTCTGGCGGCGCGTGGTGCAGGTCGGTGACGTGCTGGTGGTGCACCTGGTCAACCTCGTCGGGCAGCGGGACGTCGAGTGGGACGCGCCGCGGGCCACGCCCGGCGACCCGGGTCCGGGGACCCTGCGCGTCAAGCGCGCCGGTGCGCGCGTCCCGGTGGTCCGTGTCGCGGACCCCGACGCCGGTGGCCGTCTCACCGAGGTGCCGGTGACGCTCGACGGCGAGGACGCCGTCGCGACGCTGCCTGCCCCGCACGTGTGGCAGGTGGTCATGGTGGACCTCGCGGGTGAGCGATGACGCCGGCCGCGCCGTGGTGGCGCTCGGCGGTCGTCTACCAGGTGTACCCGCGCAGCTTCGCGGACTCCGACGGCGACGGCGTCGGCGACCTGCGCGGCGTCGTGGCGAGGCTCGACTACCTGGCCACCCTCGGCGTCGACGCGATCTGGCTGTCCCCCGTGTACCGCTCGCCGCACGCCGACAACGGCTACGACATCAGCGACTACCAGGACGTCGACCCGGTGTTCGGCTCGCGCGCCGACCTGGACGACCTGATCGCTCAGGCGCACGCCCGCGGCATCCGGATCGTGCTCGACCTGGTGGTCAACCACACCTCCGACGAGCATCCGTGGTTCCTCGCGTCGCGCTCGTCGAGGGACGACCCGAAGCGCGACTGGTACTGGTGGCGCCCGGCGCGGCCGGGGACGACGCCGGGCGAGCCGGGTGCGGAGCCGACCAACTGGATCTCGTTCTTCTCGGGCCCGACGTGGACCTGGGACGAGACGACCGGCGAGTACTACCTGCACCTGTTCGCCACCAAGCAGCCCGACCTCAACTGGGAGAACCCGCAGGTCAGGCAGGCCGTCTACACGATGATGCGGTGGTGGCTCGACCGGGGGGTCGACGGCTTCCGGATGGACGTCATCAACCTGATCGCCAAGGATCCCGCGCTGCCGGACGGCCCTGCCGGCAACGGCTTCGCCCACTACGGGACCCGGCCGCGCGTGCACGACCTGCTCGCCGAGATGCGCCGCGAGGTGTTCGACGGCCAGGGCCGCGACCTGTTGACGGTCGGCGAGATGCCGGGCGTCACGCGGGAGCAGGCGCTGCTGTTCACCGACCCGGCCCGGCGCGAGCTCGACATGGTGTTCCAGTTCGAGCACGTGTCGCTGGACCAGGGGGTGTCCAAGTTCGACCCGGCGCCGCTGGCGCTGCCCACCCTCAAGGCGTCGCTGGCGGACTGGCAGCAGGGTCTCGGCACCGTCGGCTGGAACAGCCTCTACTGGTCGAACCACGACCAGCCACGCGCCGTGTCCAGGTTCGGGGACGACGGGAAGTGGTGGCGGGAGTCGGCCACGGCGTTGGCGACCGTGCTGCACCTGCACCGCGGCACACCGTACGTGTACCAGGGCGAAGAGCTCGGCATGACGAACGCGCCCTGGCCGGACGTCACCGCGATGCGGGACATCGAGGCGCGCAACTTCCACGCCGAGGCCGTCGCACGCGGCGCGGCCGACGAGCGGACGCTCGCCGGCCTGCGCAGCCGCAGCCGTGACAACGCCCGCACCCCGATGCAGTGGGACGCGACCCCGCAGGCGGGGTTCACCACCGGCACGCCGTGGCTGCCAGTGAACCCCAACCACGAGTGGCTGAACGCCGCCACGCAGGTAGGGGTGCCGGGCTCGGTGTTCGAGCACTACCGCGCGTTGATCCGGCTGCGTCACACCGACCCGGTGGTGGTGGACGGCGACTTCACCCTGCTGCTGCCCGACGACCCCGACCTGTGGGCGTTCACCCGGTCGCTGCAGGGCGGGCCCGGGCTGCTGGTCGTCGCCAACTGCTCGGGGCACTCGCGTGCCGTCCCCACCGAGCTGGCGGCGTGGGCGGAGGCCGAGGTCGTCCTCGGCAACTACGCCGACGTGCCCGACAGCGGCGAGCTGCGGCCGTGGGAGGCGCGGGTGCTCCGGCGTCGCTGAAGGAGCGTCAGTCCGGGCGGATGCCGCCGTCCAGCAGCACCACCTGGCCGGTGAGGTAGGCGTTCGACAGCATCGCCAGCGCCAGGGACGTCACCTCGTCGACCCTGCCCAGGCGGCCCACCGGCGGCGGCGTGACACCCGGGATCCTCGCCAGCATGTCCGCGCCGTCGATGGTGGCCGGCGCGATGGCGTTGGCGGTCACCCCGGCACCGGCGGTGCGGGAGGCGATCGAGTGGACCAGGCCGTGCAGCCCGGCCTTCGACGCCGAGTAGTGCGGGCCGATCCTGCCGCCGGTGTACGCGGCGATCGACGAGAAGAACAGCAGCCGTCCGAAGCCGCGGGCGGTCATCCCCGGCAGCGCGGCCTGCGCCAGCAGCCAGGGCGCGGTGAGGTTGACGGTCAGCGCCTCCTGCCACACGTCGAGCGGCAGGTCCAGGCCGTGCACCGGGCCGACACCGGCGGCCGGCACCAGCACGTCGAGGGAGCCGTGGTCGGCCTCGACGGAGGCGACGAGGTCGGGCAGCGACGGCAGGTCGCGCATGTCCGCCGTGCGCACGACGAGGCGCGGCCGCAGCTCGTCGGGCACCGCCGCCAGACGCTCCGGGGCCGCGGTGCGCGCGGTGGCGACCACGGTCGCTCCGGCACGCAGCAGCCCGACGACGAGGTCCGCGCCGATGGCGCCGCCCGCTCCTGTCACCAGGGCGACGCGTCCGGTGAACGGCGAGGTCTCGGTCATGGCTCCATCCTCCCCGACGGGGGATCGGCCGCTGCCTCGTCGGGCGTCCTCATGACCAGACGTGTGAACGCCGCCGCGTCGGCAGGAGTGTGACGCCGCCCACGACCGTCGGAGCCGCTGGCTAGGCTCGCCGGGTGGCGACGGGGCGGGGGACGACCGGCGGGCGGCGCGAGGTGCTCGCCGTACTGCTCGTCGGGCTCGTGGTGCTGGTCACCGCGCTCGTCGGCCCGCTGGCGCCGCGCTACCACGACGCGCCGGACTGGCTGTTCCTGGGTGCGGAGCTGCCGACTCCGCCACCTCCGGCCGCCGCGACGGCACCCGCCGACGCCGACACCACCGCCCAGCTGCGGCCGATCCCGGGATGGCTGTCGCAGACGATGAAGTGGCTGGCGGTCGCGGTGCTCGTCACGCTCGTCGTGCTGCTGCTGCGGTACGTCGCCCGGGCACTGATGAGCCGGTGGCGCGCCATCGACCGCGGCGGCGAGGGCGGCGAGGCCGGCGGACGGCAGACGCTCGACGAGATCGACGACCTCACCACCGCCGCGCTGCAGGAGGGTGTGGCGCGCGCCGGGCAGGCCCTGCGCGAGGAGCTGCCGCCCGGCGACGCGGTGGTCGCGGCGTGGCTGGCGCTGGAGCACGCGGCGGCCGCGAGCGGCGTCGTCCACGACCCGACCCGGACGGCGACCGAGTTCACGCTCGCACTGCTCGACCGCACCCGGGCGGACCGTGCCGCGGCGCGCACGCTGCTCGGGCTGTACCACCGGGCGCGGTTCAGCGACCACGTGGTGTCGGCGGGCGACGTCGCGACGGCGCGGGCGGCGCTGGCGGTGCTCGCGGCGGTGCTCCCGGTGGCGGAGGTTGCTCCGGGCCCGGCGAGCGGTGCAGGCCCGGCGAGCACGCCGGAGCGCTCGTCGTGAAGCGCCCCTGGGGCATCGCCGCCGTCGCCGTCCTCGTCGGCGGCCTGGCACGCCTGCTGCTCCTCGACTGGGCCGGCTCGGTCGCCGTCGCGCTCGTCGTCGTCGCGATCGCGCTCGCGGTGCAGCGCGCCGACCCTGAGGGCGAGCCGCTGCGGTGGCTGCCGGAGCGTGCGCCACGGGCCGGCGAGCGGCGCGAGGCCCTGCTGCTGACGTGGGCGCTGGCCGGGTACGACGGCCGGGTGAGCCGGCGCGCGCTGCAGCAGGTCCAGGACGTCGGGACGCACCGCCTGGCCCGGCACGGGCTGGACCTGGCGTCGGCCGGCGACGAGGCGGCGCTGCGAGCGCTCGTCGGGCCGCGCGCCCTGGCGACCCTGCGCTGCGCCCGCGAACCGTGGCCACGCCTGGCGGACGTGGTCCACACCATCACCGTCCTGGACCGCATCGGGCCGGGCCGGCCGGCCCGGGTCACCACCCCCTCGAGGAGCAACCCCAGATGACTGCACCACTGGCCGTCGACGAGGTCGCCGCGCACGGCCGGGCCGTGCTGGCGGAGGTTGGCACGGTCGTCGTCGGCATGCGCGACCCGCTGCGCCTGGCCCTGGCGGCGCTGCTCGCCGGCGGGCACGTGCTGTTCGAGGACGTGCCGGGCCTCGGCAAGACGCTCGCCGCGCGCTCGCTCGCCGCCGCGCTGGGGCTGGACTTCCGGCGGGTTCAGTGCACCCCCGACCTGCTGCCGAGCGACATCACGGGCTCGTCGGTGTTCGACCCGGCGACCGCGAGCTTCGCGTTCCGGCCCGGTCCGGTGTTCGCCGGGCTGCTGCTGGCCGACGAGATCAACCGCACCGCCCCGAAGACGCAGTCCGCGCTGCTCGAGGCGATGGCCGAGCGGCAGGTGACGGTCGACGGGACGACGCACCGGCTCGCCGACCCGTTCTTCGTCGTCGCGACGTCCAACCCGGTCGAGTACGAGGGCACGTACCCGCTGCCGGAGGCGCAGCTCGACCGGTTCATGGTGCGGCTCGCCGTGGGCTACCCGACGGCCGACGCCGAGCTCGACGTGCTGGCCCGGCGGCTGGCGCGGCGCACCGAGTGGGCGCCGGTGAACCGCGTGGTGGACGCGCCGACGCTGCTGGCGATGCAGGCCGGCGTCGAGGCGGTCGCCGTGGACACCGACGTGCTGCGCTACTGCGTCGACCTCGCCGCCGCGACGCGCAGCCACCCGGCGGTCGAGGTGGGCGCCTCGCCGCGCGGGTCGCAGGCGCTCGTGCTCGTCGGGCGCGCCCTGGCGGTGCTGGACGGGCGCGACTACGTGCTGCCGGAGGACGTCAAGGAGGTGGCGGTCGCCGCGCTGGCGCACCGGCTGTCGCTCACCCCGCAGGCGTGGGCGACCGGCACGCTGCCGCAGACGGTGGTGCGCGAAGTGCTGGCGCACGTCGCCGGCCCGACGACTGCCCGGTCCGCGTCGTGACGCCGGCACGCCGGACGAGCGAGCGGTGGCACGTCGCCGCCGCCGCGACCGGCGTGCTGGTGGTGGCCACGGTGCTGATGGTGCTGGCGACGTTCGCCGGCCGGGCAGACGTCGCACTGCTCGGCGCGCTGCCGCTGGTCGCCCTCGGCTGGAGCGTGCTGCGCCGCCCGGTCGGCCAGACCGCGGTGTCGCTGGGCCGGCCGGAGAAGGCCGGCGACGAGGGCACGCTGCGGGCCGTGCTGCGGGTCGAGGCCCCGGCCGCCGCGACAGCGGCGTCGGTCGGCGTGTACCGGGACGCGCTGCCGGCGCTGGACGTGCTGCTCGCGCTGCCCGACGAGCGGACCGCCGCCGGCGCGGTGCGGCAGGTGCCGCTCGTCGTGCGCACGGTGCGGACCGGGCCGCAGGAGCTGGCGACGGTAGAGGCACAGGGCGTGGGTGTGGACGGGACGTCGGCGAGCGATTTTGTTGGGCCGGTGCGCCGTGACGTGTTGGTGTTGCCCGGCCCGTCGCCGCTGCGCGACGTCCCGCTGCCCGCCCGGCTGCGCGGGCTGACCGGCAACCACGGCTCGCGCCGGCCCGGCGAGGGCGGTGACCTGCGCGACGTCCACCCGTTCCACCCCGGCGACCGGCTGCGGCGGATCGACTGGCGCGTCACCGCGCGCCGGTCCCCCGGTCTCGACGAGCTGTACGTGCGCGGCGAGCACGCGCTCGCGGAGGCGGCCGCGATGCTCGTCGTCGACTCCCGGGACGACGTCGGCCCGGACCCGCGCACCTGGGCGGGCAGCCGTCCGGTGCGGCCGGACGACGCCACGTCGCTGGACGTCGCGCGGCGGGCGGCCGCCTCGGTGGCGCGCGCGTTCCTCGCCGGCGGGGACCGCGTCGGGCTGGACGACCTCGGCGTGCTGCGCCGGCCGCTGCCGCCCGGTGGCGGGCGGGGCCAGCTCGACCGCATCACGCACGCGCTCGCGCTGACGAGGCCGGAGGGCTCGTCGCGCCACCGGGTGCGCTCGCCGCGGCTGCCGTCCGGGGTGCTGGTCGTCGTGTTCTCCACGTTCCTGGACGACGAGCCCGCGGAGGCGGCCGCCGCGTGGCGGCGGATCGGGCTCCGGGTGGTGGCGGTCGACACCCTGCCGTCGCTGCGCACCGCGCACCTGTCCGGGCGGGCTGCGGCGGCGGCGCGGCTGGTGCTGGTGGCACGCGAGGACCGGCTGGCCGACCTGCGCGACCTCGACGTCGAGGTGCTCTCCTGGCGCGACGACCCGGCGACCGCGCTGGCCACGATCGCCCGCCGCGACCGCCGGCGTCCCGGTGCCGGGGTGCCGCGATGACCGGGGACGTGCTGCGCACGCTGCGGGCGGCGCGCGAGGAGCGCCGCGCGGCGGGGGTCGAGCTGGAAGGGCTGCGGACGGTGCCCGGCTGGGCCGTGCTGGTCGGTGCGGGACTCACGGCGCTGGCGGTGCCCGTGGCGGCGGGCCTCGCGTCGCTGCGCGGGCCGGTGGCGGCCGTCGGCGACGTGCTGGTGCTGCTGCTCGCGGCGCTCGTCGTGCTGCGCCCGCGCACCGGGTGGGTCGCGTGGCTGGTGCTGGTCGGCGGTCTGGGGGTGCTGCTCGGGGACCCGCTCGGGCCGGGGCGGCTGGCCGTGCTGCTGCTCGTCGTGCACCTCGCGGTGCTCGCCTCGTTGCTGGCGGCCCGCGTGGGCCCTGCCACGCGCGTCGAGACGACCGTGCTGGTGGGTGCGCTGCGCCGGGCGTGGCCGGTGCAGCTCGGCGTGCAGCTCGCCGGGGTGGTGGTGTGGCTCGTCGGGCCGGTGCGACCGCTGCCGGGCGGCGACCTGTGGCGAGTGCTGGCGCTGGTCGCGGCGGTGGCGCTCGTGCTCGTCGTGCTGCCCGCGCACCGGCGGCGGTAAACCGCTTGGTCCTCGGCCGGGGTGCGACGTACGGTCGTCGGACACGGGAAAGGAGGTGGTCCGGAGCATGAAGCATTCCAGGACGCGTGAGGTGGCTGTCCGCTAGCCGCCCGTCATCCAGGACGGACTGCCTTCGTCCAGGCCCGGCGGGCCCGAGCGAATCCTGGCAGCCACCGCAGCCCGTGGGAGCCGCGACCTCGTCCATCGCGGCAGGGCCCCTCTCGAGGGGACCCGGCCCACGGGCTGTTCCATGCCCTCCCGGCGGTGCGTGCGGTGCACTCGGTGGGGAGCCGGCCCGGTGGCGTGCGAGGCTGTGGGCGTGCCACTGAAGACCCCGGAGGAGATCGACCAGATGCGGCCGGTGGGCCGCCTGGTCGCCGACGTGCTGAGCTCGCTGCAGGAGTTCGCCAAGATCGGCATGACGACCAACGACCTCGACGCGCACGCCGCGGAGATGATCGCGCGGGCCGGCGCACGGTCGGTGTACCTGGGCTACCACCCGTCGTTCGGCGCGATGCCGTACCCGGGCGTGCTGTGCGTCTCCGTCAACGACGCCGCGCTGCACGGCCTGCCGACGGAGCAGGTGCTGGCCGACGGCGACGTCGTCTCGGTGGACTTCGCCTGTGAGCTGCAGGGATGGGTCGCGGACTCCGCGCTGACGTTCCAGCTCGGGGCCGCGTCCGACGAGGCGCAGCGGCTGATCGCGACGACCTCCGACGCCCTCGACGCGGGGATCGCGGCGGCGCGGGTCGGCGGGCGGATGGGCGACGTGTCGGCAGCCATCGGCCGGGTGGGGCGCGGCGGCGGGTACGGGGTCAACGCCGACTTCGGCGGGCACGGCGTCGGGCGGACGATGCACGAGGGGCCGCACGTGGCGAACCTGGGCCGGCGGCACACCGGCGACAGGCTGCGAGCCGGGCTGGTGATCGCCATCGAACCGTGGTTCATGGCCGGTGGCGACGACTACGTCATCGACCCCGACGGCTGGACCATCCGGTCCGCGGACGGCTCGCTCGCCGCGCACTTCGAGCACACGATCGCCCTCACCCCGGCCGGCCCGGTGATCCTCACCGCGCGCGACTGAGGTCGCGGGCTCGTCGGGCCGCGTCCGCTCGTCGGGCGACGACGCCAGAGCCGGGCCGGGCCGGGCCGCACGACGACGCGCGGCCCCGCCCCCGCGCGCGACAGGGAGCGCGGGTACGTGCGCATCGCGGCGACCGACCAGAGGTAGGTCACGGTGGCGAGGCCGACGAGCAGCAGACCCCGCGTGACGACGACGCCGGAGTCGACGGCGTCAGACATGCCGGTGCGCGCGACCTCGGTCGCCCACGTCAGGGGGTTGAACCGCGCGGCGACCTCCACCCAGTGCGGCAGCAGCGCGGCCGGCATCAGCCCGGTGGACAGGAAGGTCGCCGGGAGCACGACGAGCGTCGAGATGCCGATGAGCGCGGTCTGGTCCCGTGCCGTCAGCGCGACCGCTGCCGACACCGAGCAGAACGCTGCCGCGAGCAGCAGTGACGCGACCAGGGCCAGCGCGATCCCACCGGGCCCGCCGGAGTATCGCGCCCCCGCCGCCAGACCGATGAGCAGCAGCACCACGCCCTGCACCAACGACAGCAGCAGCTGCTGCGTCAGCTGGCCGGCGACCAGCGCCGAACGGGACACCGGCGAGGACAGCAGCCGGTCCATGACGCCGTTCTTGATGTCGTCGACGAACCCGGTCCCGGCCCACGCGCCGGAGTAGAGCATCGTCATCATGAGGATGCCCGGCACCAGGAACGTCAGGTAGCTCTCGTGCCCGAAGCCCGGCACCCGCGTGACGGACGTGAACACGTTGCCGAACAGCACGATCCACAGCAGGGGCTGGATCGCCGTGACACCGAGGCCCCACGGCATCCGTGAGGTGCCGACCAGCCAGCGCCGCGTGACGAGGGCCGTCTGCACCGGCCACGACGCGGCGCTCATCGGATCGCCTCCGCGTCCCAGGAGCGGCCCGCGTAGTGGAGGTACACGTCCTCCAGCGACGAGCCGATGCCCACCTTGAGCTCGTCGGGCCGCCCGGTGGCGACCACCCGACCGTGGTCGACGATGCTGACGGCGTCCGCCAGGCGGTCGGCCTCCTCCAGGTAGTGCGTGGTGAGCAGCACGGTGATCTCGTCGTCGGCCGCGAAGCCGCGGATCTCCTGCCACATCGAGGCGCGTGCCTCCGGGTCCAGACCGGTGGTCGGCTCGTCGAGGAACAGCACCGACGGGCGGTCGACGAGCCCGAGGGCGACGTCGAGCTTGCGCCGGGTGCCGCCGGAGAGCTTGCTCGTGCGGCGGTCGGCCTCGTCACGAAGACCCATCCGGTCCAGCAGCCCCGTCGCGCGGTGCTCGGCGTCGGGACGGGTGACACCGCGTAGCCGCGCCGCGATGACGAGGTTCTCCCGCGGGGTGAGCATGCCGTCGGCGCCGGTGCCCTGGGAGACGTAGCCGATGGCTCGGCGCACCTCGTCGGGCCGGGCGGTGACGTCGTGGCCGGCGACGCGCGCGGTGCCGGCCGTGGGGCGCGCGAGCGTGGTGAGCACCTTGGTGGTGGTCGTCTTGCCCGCACCGTTGGGGCCGAGCAGGCCGTGGATGGTGCCTGCCGGGACGGCGAGGTCCAGCCCGTCGAGGGCGCGGACGTCGGGACGGCCGCGGCCGCCGGGATAGGTCTTGACGAGGCCGTGGGCTTCCACGGCGAGAGTGGGTGGCATGGTGCGCCTCCGGGTCGAAGTCTCCGGCCGGTGCGGCGCTCCTATGCTGTCGGTGCCAGCGGATCGCGCAGGAGGCGTCGCCTCGGTCGGTTCGTGGACGGTCGGCCCGGGTGTTCCCGCACCTGGGCCGACCCGTTCCCGGCGTGTGCCGGGACGGTCAGGTGGTGGGTGGGCCTCCCAGCGAGGCCTCGAGTGCGGCGACGGCCTCGGCGAGGTCGTCGGGCTCGATGCGGCCGGTGGCTGACGCCTTCTCGTGGAGCGTGCGCCACAGGTCGACGCCGCCCAGCCGGCCGTCGGCGATGCGCGCGGACAGGTCCTCGACGAACGTCAGCTCAGCCTGCTGCATCGCCGCGTCGTAGACCGCCTCGAGGGCGAACAGCTCCGGCAAGCCCTGCTCGGTGGCGGTCTGGCGGGCCGCCTCGTTCGCGGCGAGCCGCAGCCGGAGGGTCTCGGCGCGGATGCGGAGCAGCCGGACCACGTCGTCGGGCGCGAGCAGCGGCAGGAACGACAGCGCGGCCTCGAACTGGGGAAACTCCTTGACCGGGTCGCGGACCAGATCCGTCATCCAGTCGATGGTCTCGGTGACGCCGGCGTCGGTGAGCCGGTAGACGGTGCGCGTGGGACGGTTGCCCTCGCGGCCGGTGGAGGCAGCCTCGATGAGCTTGTGCTTCTCCAGCGACTCGACCACCGAGTAGAGCGAGCCGAAGTTCAGCCGGACCGACTCCTCCTTGCGGCGCTCGCGCAGGGTCATCGAGATCTCGTACGGGTGCATCGGGCGCTCCCAGAGCTGCGCGAGCACGGCGAGGGCCAGCGGGTTGCTGCGGGTGCGCGGTGCCATCGGGGCTCCTCTCCGACGCGTTGCTCGATGTCGAATGCTCGATATCGAATATATCTCGACTATATCGCGTCTCGGCCGACAGGCAAGGGGGTACGACGAGCAGACCGCCGGCGGGCTCGTCCCGGTGCTCGACTGTCGGTCGGCGATGCGTCGAGCGCGGCGAGTGGGCGTGTCGGGGCCACGAGCGTCTGACGCGGACGCCCGGCCGCCGGCGTCTGGGCATGAGTGTCTGGCCACCGGCACCTGCGTCCGGGCACGGGCGTCCGGGCTCGGGCGTCTGGGCGCGGGTGTCTGGCATGAGCGTCTGGCATGAGCGTCTGGCCACGGGCGTCTGGCATGAGCGTCT
>CAZFTZ010000408.1:0-3495 GCA_964521875.1 uncultured Cellulomonas sp.
GCCGCCCGGGCCGGCTGCCAGGTCGAGCCAGCGCTCGTCGGGCCCGTCCAGCGGTGCGTGCGCCAGGGCGAGCGCGACGAGCTGGCTGCCCTCGTCCTGCACGCCGGCACGGCCCTCGCGGACGGCGGCCAACGCGGCGGGATCCCCGCCGGACAGCCGCACCGCGGTCGGCGCGAGCAGGCCGGGCGTCGCGCCGCGGGCCTGGGAGGCGAGCTCGTCGGCCGTCGCCAGGCCGGGTCGCGCGACGAGCGTGACGTGTGGCGCCTCGTCGTCCGCGGCGAGCAGCGCGGACAGCTCGTCACGCTCCCGGCCGTGGCCGACGAGCGCCTCGCGCATCGCGCGCACGATCCACGTCGGGTGGCTCCACGCGATGGCCAGGGCCTCGTCCTCGTCGTGCGCCTGCTCCACGATGCCCGCCAGCCAGGTGTCGGCGTCCGCCTCCGCCACCTGCCGCAGGATCGCGTTGACGAACTGCGCCGACCCGGCACCGGCGCGGGACCGGGCCAGCGCGACCGTCTCCGACACGGCGGCGTGCGGCGGCACTCGCATGCCGAGCAGCTGGTGGGCGCCCAGGCGCAGCAGGTCGAGCACCGGGGGGTCGACGTTCTCCAGACCGCGGTCGACGACGAGCGCGAGCACCGCGTCGTAGCGTCCCCGCATCCGCAGCGTGCCGTAGGCCAGCTCGGTGGCGAACGCCGCGTCCCGGCCGATGATGCGGCGCTCCCGCAGCAGCGGCGGCAGCACCAGGTTGGCGTAGGCGTCCGAGTCCGCGACCTGGCGCAGCACGTCATAGGCGGCGTTGCGTGCGGGGTCGCCCTGCCGGGCGCGCTGCGACGGGGCGGCAGACGAGAACTGGCCCCGACCCTCGACACGCGCCGCCCCCCGCTGGCGCCCCCGGGCGTCCCGAGGGTCCTGCGAGCGGGGACGGTCGCCGCCGTTGCGCCGCGGCCGGCCGGGCTGCCGCTCCTCGCTCACGACGCCTGCCCCAGCACGGTGCCCTCGGCCGGCCGGGCGCCACGCGCCCAGTCGGCGGCGGGCATGGTCCGCTTGCCGGTCGGCGTCACGTCGCCGAGACGCACCGCCTGCGTCGCCGTGCCGACGAGCACGTCCCGCTTGCCGGCGACGACGAGCCCGGGGGCGAGCGACTCGTCCACCGGCACCACCGGGCCGAGGCCCAGGCGTGAGCCGTCGGGCAGCGTGGTCCAGGCGCCGGGCTCGGGGGTGCAGCCGCGGATCCGGCGGTCGACCGCCACCGCGGGGTGCGTCCACCGCACCTGCGCGTCGCCGGGCGTCAGCTTCGGCGCCACGCTGACGCCGTCGGCCGGCTGCGGGACCGCCACGAGCGAGCCGTCGGCGATGCCGTCGAGCGTGCGCACCAGCAGGCCGGCGCCCGCGTTCGCGAGCCGCGTCAGCAGGTCCCCGGCGGTGTCGCGCGGCCGGACGGTCTCGGTGAGCAGTCCGTACACCGGCCCGGTGTCGAGGCCCTCCTCGAGCCGGAACGTCGTGGCCCCCGTCACCTCGTCGCCCGCGATCACCGCGTGCTGCACCGGCGCCGCGCCACGCCAGGCGGGCAGCAGCGAGAAGTGCAGGTTCACCCAGCCGTGTGGGACGGCCGCGAGCAGGTCGGGAGGCACCAGCGCGCCGTACGCGACCACCGCCGCGACGTCGGGCGACAGCTCCGCGAGACGGGCACGGAACGACTCGTCGCGCAGCCGGGCCGGGGTGAGCACCTCGACGCCCAGCTCGTCGGCCACCACTCGGACCGCGCTGGGTGCCACGGTGCGACCGCGACCGGTGGGCGCGTCGGGGCGGGTGAGCACGGCCACGACGTCGTGCTGCGAGCCGGCCAGCGCCCGCAGCGACGGCACGGCAGCGGACGGGGTCCCGGCGAACAGCACACGCACGCGGCGATCCTAGGGTGCGGCGACCGGCACCCCGCGGCCGACGAGCTCGCGACGCAGGTCGTCGGCCCCGGTGAACGGCACCGCCTGGAAGCCCAGCGCGAGCGCCGCGGCGACGTTCGGCAGGTGGTCGTCGGTGAACAGCGTGCGTTCCGGCTCCAGCCGGTACCGCTCGGCGGCCAACCGGAAGATGCGCGGATCCGGCTTGCCGACGCCCTCGAGGCCGGACACGACGACGCCGTCCAGCGTGCCGATCACCGGCGCGGCCGGAAGGGCGTGCGGCCACATCTCGGCGGACCAGTTCGTCAGGCCGACGAGCCGCAGCCCGGCTCCCCGCAGCTCGGCGACGAGCTCGGGCATGCCGGGCAGCACGCCGGTGAGGGACAGCCGGTACCGCTCGCGGTAGAGCGCCAGCACCCCGGCCAGCCAGGGGTCGCGAGAGGTCAGCTCCGCGATCGCCTCGTCCCACGGCTGCCCGGCGTCGAGGCGACGGTTGAGCTCCGGGAAGTCGGCCTCGGCGGAGAAGCGTTCGGCCTGCTCGTCGGTCAGCACGCCGTGCAACGCCGCCCGCCAGTCCCACCGGACCAGCACGTTGCCCAGGTCGAACAGCACGGCGTCGAGGCCGCCGGCCGCGCTCACAGCACCTCCGGGGGGTCGACCTGGGCGCGCAGCGTGCCGCCCTCACGGCGGGCGCTGCGCACCGCGAGGGACTGCGCGAGCGAGCGCGCCAGCACCGGTGCGGCGTCGGGGGCGACGCGGAGCAGCGTGCGCACGTCCGGGTCGAGTGCGCCCGAGCCGCGGACCGGCACCGGGCCGAGCACCTCGAGACCCGGCGCCGCCACGCGGCTGACGACGAGCTCCACCGCCTGGCGCGGCCCGGTGACGGCTGCCATCGCGGTGGCAGGCGGCAGCCGCAGCTCCGCGCGCTCGGCGAGCTCGCGCTCGGCGAGGCTTGCGGGGTCCCAGCGGACCAGGGCCTGCGTGGGCCGGGCGGCGCCGTCGCCGACGAGCAGCACCTGGCCGCCCTCCCCCGCCGGCCGCACCAGCGACGCGGCGGCCAGCCAGCGGCGCAGCGCGTCGGGCTCCACCGCCAGACCCTCGCCGGCGGTCGCCACCGCGGCGTCGAGCAGCACGGCAGCGGCGTAGCCGGACTCGGTCACGGGCTCCGCACCGGGTGTGGCGACGACGATCGCGGGGCGGTCCGGCACTGTGTCGAGCACGCCGCCGCTGGCGCGGGCTCCGCTGGTGCGCACGGCCAGGCCCGGGAACGCCCGGCCGATCTCCTCCGCCGTCCGGCCGGATCCGACGCGCACGGACCGCAGCGCCCGGCCGCCGCACTCGCGGCAGGCCCAGTCGGTCGCCAGGCGACCGCACCAGCGGCAGGACGGGACCGCGCCTGCCGCGTCGAGGCCGAGCGGGCCGGTGCACGCAGCGCAGCGGGCCGGGGCGTGGCAGCGGGCGCACGCCGTCACGGGCAGGTAGCCGGCGCGCGGCACCTGCACCAGCACCGGCCCGGCCTCGAGCGCCCTGCGGACGGCGGTGAGCACCGGTGCCGGCAGCCGCGCCGCGGCCCCGGCGCCCTCGCGCGCCAGCT
>CAZFTZ010000409.1:0-4901 GCA_964521875.1 uncultured Cellulomonas sp.
AGAGAGAAGTTTCGAAAAGATAGGGTGAGGATTTATTCGGTTTGCCATGAGGAAGGTCGGAGGGGGGCTCAGGTATGAGTGGTGCCAAGGACGAGGGGCGACGGGTAGACGTGGGCCGGCAAGCGTCCGAGTGGTTCACTCGTCTACAGGGAGGCGGGTCGCACTTCCAAGTTGAATTTCACAACTGGCTCAGCAAGCGCTCGCAACATGGTTGGGAGTTTCTGGTCGAGACCTGGCTCGATATCGAGTTGCACCGTCTCGCACGGACGAGCGATTTCGATACTGCGGAACTGCTCCGGCAGGCGCGCGGAGAGCCCGCGGAGCCGACAGCCCACGCAGCCGAGGCGTCGAGAGCACTAGGGTTCAAGCCTCCGGCCGCGGTAAGAAGCCGGGCGACCGGAGACAGCAGTAAGGTCGTCCGGCTTCGCCGCGGACGTGCTTCGCGACGCAGTACGCCACGCCCGAGGCCGGTGAATCTGCGATTGCTGACCACGATAGCGTGTGCGGGTGCCGTGCTGGTGACGGGGCTTTCTGTCGTGGGACGTTCCGCCACAGACACCGAATACGAAACCGCACACGGAGAACGCCGCACTATTCCACTCCCCGACGGGTCACTCGTGCAGATGAACTCCGCCACACACCTGCGTGTGCGCTTTGGAGAGCAGAAACGCAGCATCGATCTTCTCGCCGGCGAAGCGCTCTTCGATGTCGCGCACGATGTAGATCGGCCGTTTGAGGTTCGTAGCAGAGACGCCGTCGTTCGCGCGATCGGCACGCAGTTCGACGTACGGCAACGCGAGGACGCTCTTGACGTTCTCGTCACATCTGGCCGGGTGATGTTCTCCGTGGACTCACACGCCAGGCAAGCAGGTATCGCGCTGAAGCTCTCAGCAGGACAAGCGCTTTCCCTTCGTACGGGCGTCGATGCGCGTGCGGCAGAAGTCAGAGCGGTGACGGCTCGAGAAGAGTTGCAGATTCTTGATTGGTCGGACGGCCGCATCGCGCTCATGGGCACCTCGCTCAAGGAAGCCGCCGAGCGCTTCAATCGATACAACAAGACGAAGTTGATCATCGACGATGAGAAGGTTGGGAGATTCAGGCTCGGCGGAACGTACCGGATCTCCGACCCTCAACACTTCGCAGCAGCGCTGAAGGTGTTCGGGATAGGCGTTCGCCCGGGTGCAAATGGCGATGGCACGCTGCATCTGTATCGCGCCGCAGCTGCCGTTGACGCGGTGTCGGTGCCGTCGCGAACAGAAGCTCCCTGACCGCAAATGTTTCGAGATTCGCCGAGCGGTGGGTCGGCACAGATCATTAGTACGTCAGGGTCGGAAGGTGACCTGTGCCGCTTCGGCGACCGCCGTCGGGGAACACCCGACGGCGGACGTCTTTGTGCAGACGCTGGACAACCCGCTCAGACAGGTGACACGTCGTTGTTGCGCAGGCACCTCGCCGCAAGCCACATCAAAGGCAGAGGGCATTCCGGCTCGGGACACGTGCGCGGGTTTTCACTCTCGGCGCGCGTCTCGCACTCACAGTTGCGCGCGCTGAGTGAGCTGCGGCCTTGTTGAGGCAGACAGCGGCAAACACCCCGATATCGCGTGGCGCGCCTTAGATAGACGATCCAACCAGCAAATACCGTTACCGCGTACAACTCAGTTTCCCTGCCATCCTCACTGCTATCATCCGCGCTTCAGAAAGCTGAGTGTCCCGCACGCAAGTGGCTCAAGCGGACGCGACGGCTTTCAGGGAAGAAGAATGCAAGATTCCTCGCGCGCGATTCGTGCAGCGCTCTGTTTACTGCTTCTGTTGAGCTGGAACCGACTCGCCACGTCGGCACCGCTCACGCAGTTGGACTTCGATATTCCCGAAGGCGATGCACGGGATACTCTTGCCCAATATCGCGCGCAGACCGGCTTGCAGATGTTATTTGGCTATGACGACGTGCGCGGCATCCGGACGAACGCCGTTCGAGGCCACTTTGACTCGGGAACCGCCTTGCAGCGAATGCTCAAAGGCACACGCATTCGCTATGAGTTCTACGACCCGGACACCGTAACGCTCACTGTTGTACCTCCTGCCCGCGTAAGGCGACCCCCGAAGCGAGTTCCAGAAGAACGCGAACCCGCGCACGAAGATATCCCGGGCGTCGTCATTGCGGGCACGAGGTGGGCCCCCTATCCGGCGCTTGCAAGCAGCGAGCTATTGGCGCTTACGAGAACTGACGTCGAGCGCACGGGTCGCGCGACAATTGCGCAGGTCATCCGAACGCTGCCCCAGGTGTTTGGTGGTGGGCCGAGTGAAGACACGTTCACGAGTAGCACCGGGCGCGAAGCGCGCACGAATTCGGCGCGCGGGAGCGGAGTGAACCTGCGTGGACTGGATGCCGGCTCGACGCTCGTGTTGCTCAATGGGCATCGACTCGCCCTCGGCGGAACCGAAGCTCTCTTCGCCGACCTCACCAGCGTGCCGCTCGGCATCATCGATCGGATTGAGATTCTCCCGGAAGGCGCAGGCCCACTCTATGGTGCCGATTCAGTGGGCGGAGTGGTGAACCTCATCACCCGAACGGCAGCCGACGGCACCCGCACCGAAGTGCGGTACGGAGGCGCTGCCGGTAGACAGCTCGAGAGCGTGCAGCTCAGTCATGTCGCAGCAAGCACGTGGGAGTCCGGATCGGGGCTCATCTCGGCAGAAATCGCCTCACGCGATGCGTTGCAAGCGGCCTCGCGTGCACAAGCTACGAGCGATCTGCGGCGCTGGGGCGGTGATAACTTCGGCAGCCTCGCGTCGAACCCGGGAACGCTCCTCGTCGGTACGCAGACGTTTGCGCTCCCATCCCATCAAGACGGCACACAGATCGATCCACGTCAGCTTCAGGTGGGCACGCGCAATTTCGGCGACCTCGCCGAGGGTACGGATGTGATCGCCGGGGAAAAACGCGCCAGTCTCTTCGGTTCGTTTCGCCAGGCGCTGACGCCACAACGCGAGTGGTACGCCGAAGCACTGTTCACCGAGCGCCGGTCCGATGCGAACAACTCCGCCTTTGCAACGGTGCTCTCCGTACCGCCGACGAACCCGTACTGGATCAACCCCGTGTCGTCAGGCCCGGTGCAAGTGGCGTACAGCTTCATCGACGATTTCGGGCCGCTGCACGCCGAGACACGTATCGACACGCTCAACAGCGCCGTCGGCATCCGCGAGCATCTTGCGAACTGGCAGTTGAGCGCCGATCTTGAGTACGCCTTCGAGCGCCAGCATCAAACCACAGACAACGTCGTCAAGGCGGACGAGTTCGTTGCCGCGTTAGCAGATTCCGACCCTGCCACCGCGTTCAATCCTTTCGGCGATGGCTCTCGCACCAATTCCGCCACGCTTGCGAAGATTCGGGGAACCTCGCGCTATGCGATGCGCTCCTCGATCGGTACAGCCCGGGTGACTGCGGTCGGCGATCTCGGTGACTTGCCAGGCGGGGCGGCATCCCTCGTAACGGGTTGCGAGGCACGTAACCAGCGCTTCGGGAGTGAGCTGTTCGATGCGATCGCCACCCGAACCATGGCCTCACAAGTGCAGCGGCATGTTCAGGCAGCCTTCGGTCAACTCTCGGTTCCCATCCTCGCTGCTTCCGATCCCGGGGAGCGGGCGCGGTTAGCTCTTTCATTGGCCGTGCGGCATGAGGAATACAGCGACTTTGGCGCGACCACAACGCCGCGCTTCGGTTTCGCCTGGAGCCCGCTTGCCGCATTCACGCTGCGCGGCTCATGGGGGACCGCATTTCGGCCGCCAAGTCTCGCCGATCTCGATGAGTCAGCGAATGTCGTGAGCGTCGCCCAGCAGCGCGGCAGTGGCAATGCGGTGCCGGTGCTCGTCTGGACGGGCAAGAACGCGAAGCTCAAAGAAGAGCGAGCACGAAGCGTCTCGGCCGGTTTCGATCTGGCCCTGGGGCCGGCCTTCAAGTTTGCGACGACCTACTACCGTGTCGGCTTTCGCGATCGGATCACGTCGATTCCCTACTCCGATCAACTCCTGAATGACACGAGCGTCGCATCCCGAGTGCTCGCGCCCACCGATCCGCTGCGCGCTGAGGTCTGCCGGGCGACGTTCCTGGGCACGCCCGAGGCGTGCCTCACGATGCCCATTGCCGCGATCCTTGACCTTCGGTTGCGTAACCAGACACGCCAGCGCACGGACGGCATCGACGTGCTGACGCAATTCGAACGAGCGACATCGATGGGGCGCTGGCTCTTTGAGCTCAACGCGAACTACGTATTCGACTTTGCCGATCTTTCAGGCAACGGCTGGATCGAGCGCGTGAGCACAGCCCATGAACCAGTTGACTTCAGGGCTCGCGCGGCGACCACCTGGCAGTGGCGCCAATGGGAGGCAACCGGGATCATCAACTACATGGATGACTATCGCGATGTCGTCAGTATACCCGCACGGCATGTGTCGTCATGGACGACGGTGGATCTCAATCTCGTCTATCGCTTGCCGCAGCATAGCCACGCGCAGACGAGCGTTGCGCTCTCCACGCAGAATCTGCTCAACACCAGCCCACCTTTCTTGAACAACCCCGTCGGGATCGGATACGACCAAGAAAACGGCGACCTCACTAGACGCGGGGCCGCGATCTCCATCCGACATAGCTGGTGAGACCGCGCGCGCCACGACGGCGCGGCGCGCACAGTGGGGATCGGAGGCGGCGTCAGAATATGAAAACTTTGTCGAAGGGCGGTTGCGAAAATTCAAAGAAAAGACCGAAGAAAGTCCCCTTCGTCACTTTCGAGGCTTGCCCGCAATCGATCAAAGCAATGGGTTCCGGCTGCGGAGTCGACGAGCATGTCATCGTGTGCATGGTAGTGCCCTCCTTTAAGTTCCTTGGGCAGGTGCAGCATAGCGCG
>CAZFTZ010000410.1:0-5997 GCA_964521875.1 uncultured Cellulomonas sp.
GCTGCAGGCCTGACCGCTTCGTGGAGGTCACTCTCCGAGCACGACGTGCTCTCCCGGTGACCGACGAGAACGGACATCCCGGTGATGGCCGGGGGCGGTGGTCTCAGCCACGGGCGAGGACGTCGTCGAGGTAGGCGCGCAGGACCGCGGCGTGGTTGACCTCGGGGTCGCGGGCAGCGAACAGGAGCGTCACCGTCCCGAGGGTGCGCGCCAGGCCGACGAGCTCGGCGACGGCGGGGCTGGCGTCGAGCTCGGAGCGGTAGCGCTCGGCAAACTCGTCGAACCGGCCGGGGTCGTGGTGCCACTCGGTGCGCAGCGCGGGACTCGGGGCGGCGTCCTTGAGCCAGGCGTCGAGAGCGGCGCGCTCGCGCGTGATGCCGCGCGGCCACAGCCGGTCGACGAGCACGCGGTACCCGTCGTCGGGCGACGCTGCGTCGTAGACGCGCTTGATGCGGAAGCCGGGTTCCGTCATGTCGGAGAACCTCCGTGAGCAGTGCGGCGCCGGAGCCCGCGGGGCGAGGCTCCGGCGCCGCGGTCGGTCGTCGCCTCAGGCGGCGCGACGGGTGACCTTGACGTGCCACTCCGTCGGTCCGTCGACGAGGTACTCGACGTCGATCGGTGCCCGCTGCGACAGCTGCGTCAGCATGGGCACCGGCGCGTGCGGGGCGATGAGGACGATCGCGCCGCCAGGGGCGATGGCCTCGAACGCGCCGAAGATCGCGGCGTGCCGGATCGCGTGCGGGATGGTCCGCACGTCGAGCACGGGGGTGTCCGCGTCGTGCTCGTGGCAGCCGCACGAGTGGCCGGTGGGGGCGGCCGTCTCGTCGTGGATCTGGATCGGCTCGGTCATCGTGCGCTCCTGGTGGGGACGGGCGCCGGGGCCCTTCCCCGCGCGGGGGGTGTGGCGGCGGGCCCCCCCCCGGACAGCCGGCTGAAGCCGCCGGTGGGGTAGACGGCCGGCACCGGCGGCTCGTCGCGCACCGGCGTCATCTGCGGGAACATCGCGAGCAGCTCCTCGACGAGGACGCGCAGCTCCAGGCGGGCCAGGGGAGCGCCGGGGCAGACGTGGATGCCCGCGCCGTAGAGCAGGTTGTCGTGCGCCGGGCGGCCGAGCCGGAACTCGTCGGGGTCGCCGAACACCTCCTCGTCGCGGTTCGCCGAGGCCCACAGCACCGTGATCCGGTCGCCCGGCTCGAAGTCGCGGCCGGCGATCGTCGTCGGCCGCGCGACGACGCGGCGGTTGGAGATGAGCGGCGGGTGGATCCGCAGCATCTCGTCCACCGCCTCCTCGATGGTGTCCGGGAAGCGGCGCAGCGCCTCGAGGATGTCGGGGCGGACCGCCAGCATGTGCACCACGATGCCGACCGACGCCGCGATGGTGCTCAGCTCGCCGACGCTCCAGTTGCGCAGGATCGAGACGAGCTCGTCGTCGGTCAGCGGCCGACCGTCGACGCGCTCGTGCAGCAACCTGGTGGTGAGGTCGTCGGGCGCGGCGTCGCCCATCGCGCGGCGCTCGGCGAGCAGCCCCTTGATGTGGCCGTCGAACTCCAGCGCGACACCGGCGAGCGCCTGCCGGTCGCGGCTGAGCGTCGCCGACCGGTTGCGTGCCGTCCAGACGCGCAGCGGCCGCTCCAGCCATGCCGGCCAGCCGAGGTAGGCGGACTGCACGCGCAGCGCGAACGGCTCGGCGAGGGCGGACATGATCTCGGGCTCGTCGGGCAGCGCGGCGACCAGCTCGGCGGCGATGCGGCGGCACCGCGCCTCGAACCGCCCGACGATCTCCGGCGTGAAGTACCGGTCGACGACGGCGCGGTAGGCGGTGTGGCGCGGCGGGTCCATGCCGTTGGGCACCGCGACGTGCGCGGACACCTCGTTGGAGAACGTCTCGTGGTCGGTGACGACGCGCTGCACGTCGGCGTGGCGGAACAGCGACCAGCCGAGGTAGTCGCTGTGCGCCACCGGGCAGTGGCCGCGCATCTCGTCGTACGCCGCGACCTGGTCGGCGAGGACGTGCGGGGCGCGGGGGTCCCAGGTGTCGGTCGCGTCAGGCATCGGCGGGTTCCGGGGAGAGCGTGAGCAGGCACAGCTCCGGCTCGACGAAGGGCCGCAGCCCCACGCGCACGTCGTCCCCGCCGTGCGAGCGCCGAGCGAGCCCCTGCGCCAGGCCGAGGTGCACCTGGCAGACGACCTGCGGGTGATGGCGCGCGGCGTCGCGGAACGGGCAGCCGCGCAGCCGGATGGTGTCGCCCGCCGGCTCGGGGTCGAACCCGATGCGGGCGAACGTGTCGGTGATCGCCTCGACGACGGAGCCGGTGGGCGGGGCGACCTGCTCGGCCCAGCGTCGCCCGGCGGCGAGCGACCCGGCCGGTCCGGGCCCGCCCGCGGCCAGCGCCTCGGCGAGCGCGTCGATCATCCGGTCGCGCGCCCGGTCGGTGTCGATCCCGAGTGCGCGGGAGTGGACGCCGGGACGCCCGCGCCGCGCGGCGTGGCGCGTCTCACGCACGACGAGGCCGGCCTGCTCGAGCTGCTCGAGGTGGAACCGGACCGTGGTGACGTGCAGGTCCAGCGTGGTGGCCAGCTGCTGCGCGGTCGGCGCGTCGGTGGCGGCGCTCAGCACGTCGAGCACGCGCCTGCGCACCGGCGAGGCGAGTGCCGCGTGCCGGCCCGGGACGTCAGTCATGGGATTAAAAGTAGCAGCATCCGCTATATTCGGAAGCCCCCGGCGGCGCAAGGCCCGTGCCGCCGGGGTTCACCGCCTCGCACCGCCTCCCACTCCCGGCTGGAGCCGTGACCACCACCGCCCCGAACCCGCGCACGCAGCGCCCCGACCGAACGGTCCGCGTCCCGCGCGGGCGCCTCGTCGTTCTGGTGCTCGCCCTGGTGTCCGTGCTGTCCGGGCTGGACGCCGCGCTGCTGCGGCTCGGCGTGACGGCACCGGTGCACTCCGAGTCGCTCGCCGACGGGCACGGCGTCCTCATGGTCTACGGCTTCCTCGGCACGGCGATCGCCCTGGAGCGGGCGGTCGCACTGCAGGCCGGCGCCCGACGAGCGGCCTGGGCCTATGCCGCGCCGGCGGCCGGTGGCCTGGGTGGGCTGCTGCTGGTCCTCCGGTCGACTCCGCTGCCACTGCCGGACGGCCGTGCGCTGCCGGGCGGCGCGTGGGTGGCGTCGATGGCGGTGTTCGTCGCGATCTACCTCGCGGTGTGGCGGCGCCAGCAGTCGTTCGCCGTGCTGGTGCAGCTGCTCGGGGCGGTGGCGGGGCTGGCCGGGATCGCGCTGTGGGCACGCGGGCTGGAGACCGCCGCGGTGGTGCCGTGGTGGGCCGCGCTGCTGGTGCTGACGATCGTCGGCGAGCGGCTCGAGCTGGCGCGGGTGGCGTTCCTCGCCGGGGGCGTCGAGCAGAGGGTGCTCGCCGAGTCCTGCGCGGTGGTCCTGGCGCTGGCTGCGGCGACCCTGAGCCCGGCGTGGGGATACCCGCTGCTGGGATTGGCGCTGGGAGTGCTCATGGTGGACGTCGGCATCCACGACATCGCGTGGCGCACGGTCCGGTCCCGCGGGCTGACGCGGTTCATGGCCGCCTGCATGCTCGCCGGGTACGCGTGGGCACTGGTGCCGGCGCTGACGTGGATCGTCGGCGGCCCGGCCCTCGCCGGCTACCGGTATGACGTCGTGGTCCACACACTGACCATCGGCTTCGTGATGTCGATGATCCTGGCGCACGCGCCGGTGATCGTCCCGGCCCTGGCGCGCCGGCCGCTGCCGTACCACCCCGTGATGTGGGTGGTGTGGGCGCTGCTGCACGCCGGGCTCCTGGTGCGGGTGGTGGCGGGGGCCCGCGCGGCCGAGGGCGCGTGGCAGGTCGGCGGCACCCTGAGCGTGGTGGCGCTGCTGGCGTTCCTGGTCACGACCGTGACGCTCGTCGTGCGCGGCATCGGTCCGCGCCGGGCGCAGGTGGCCGACGAGCCCGGGCGCGCGTCGTGACAGCGACCGCCCCCGGCAGCGCGCCACGCCGCGCGCGCACCGACCAGCTGACGTCCGCCTGGCTCGTTGCCGCGCTCGTCGTGATGGCGGTCGGCCTGGCGGCACGGCACGTGCTGCCGCAGCCGCTGTGGACGATGATCCACGTCGTCACCCTCGGGGTGCTGAGCAACGCGATCCTGCAGTGGTCCTGGTACTTCGCCCGCGCGCTGCTGCACCTGCCGGCCGCGGACGCGCGCTCCACCCGTGACGCCAGGCGCCGCAGCGTCGCGTTCAACGTCGCGCTCGTCGGGCTGGTCGCGGCGATGTGGACCGCCAGCACGTGGGGCACCGTCGTCGCGGCCGGAGCCGTGGGCGCCGTGATCGGCTGGCACGGGCTGGCGATGCTGCTGGCGGCCCGCACCCAGCTGGCCTCCCGGTTCGCCGTCGTCGTGCGGTACTACGTCGCCGCGGCGGGCTTCCTCGTCGTCGGCTGCGTGCTGGCCGGGTTCGTCACCGTGGCGATGTTCTCCGGCGGCGCACCCGCATGGCTGGTCGCGGCGCGCGACGACGTCACGCTGGCCCACGCGCTGGTGAACGTCGGCGGCTGGGTGGGGCTCTCGATGGCCGGCACGCTCGTCACGCTCGGCCCGACGATGCTGCGCACCAGGATCGACGCCGGCGCGGTGAGCGCCGCCGTCGGCGCCCTGCCGTGGCTGTGCGGGGGCGTGCTCGTCGCGGCCGGCGCCGCGTGCGCCGGATGGATGCCCGGCATCGGCCTGGGACTGCTGGTGTTCGCCGTCGCGGCGGCACTCGGGGTCGTCGTGCCGCTGCTGCGTGTCGCGCGCGAGAAGGCGCCGCGCGCGTACGCGACCTGGACCATGAGCGCCGGCCTGGCCTGGGTGCTCGTCGGGCTGGTCGTCGTCGCCGGACAGGCCTTCCTGGCGCGCGACGCGACGGCGCTGCGCGACGCCGACCTGCGGTGGCTGCCCGTGCTGGGCGCCGGCGGGCTGGCACAGGTCTTCGTCGGTGCGATGACGTACCTGATGCCCGTGGTGATCGGCGGTGGGCCGGAGGCGGTGCGCGCCGGCATGGCGGTGCTGGAGGTGGCGTGGCCGCTGCGGGTGACGCTGCGCAACGCGGCGCTCGCGCTGGTGGCGGTCCCGCGCGCCACCGGGCTGGTGACGGTCTGGTGGGTGCTGGTGCTGGCGTGCTTCGCGGGCGACGTCGTCGCGTTCGCGCTGGCGGGGGCCCGGCAGGCGCGGGCCCGACGAGCGGCGGGTGCCGGCGCCGTCACGGCCGGGCCGACGACGATCGGAGGCATCGATGACTGAGGGTGCTGCAGGCGGGCCGCGGGCGCTGCCGGGCCAGGAGGGCAGCGCGGTGTCGCGTGCCGGGATGGCCGTGGTCGGGGTGGCGGTCGTCGTCGCCCTGGCGGTGACCGGGCTGCTGGTGCGGCCCGCGCTGGCCGACGAGGGCACGGTCGCTCCCGTCACGGGGACCGGAGCCGATGCCACGGGGTCGTCGGTGACGCCGACCGGCCACACGACGTCCGTGACGGTGCAGGTGGAGGGGATGGCGTTCACGCCGTCGTCGATCGACGTGCCGGTCGGCGACCGGCTGGAGGTCACGTTGGTCAACACGGGCGACCAGCGGCACGACCTCGTCTTCGCGTCCGGGGCGACGACCGGGGTACTGGCGCCGGGGGCGCGGGCGACGGTCGACGTCGGCGTGGTCGGCGGCGACCTCGAGGGCTGGTGCTCGCTGCCGGGGCACCGGCAGATGGGCATGGTGGTGCACGTGCACGCCGTGGGGTCGTCGTCCACCGCCGCGTCGGACGACGGCATGGCGAGCATGCCGGGGATGGCCGACAGTGGCTCGTCGGGCTCGTCGGCCGCGCCGACGATGGCGGACCTGGAGGCCGAGGCGGAAGCCCTGCCCGCCTACCCCGCGGAGCTGCCGCCGCTGGAGCCGGGGACGGAGCACAGCTACACGTTCCACGTCACGGAGCAGCAGGACCCGGTGACCGGCGACCTGACT
>CAZFTZ010000411.1:0-2651 GCA_964521875.1 uncultured Cellulomonas sp.
CGCTCCAGCAGCAGCTCCGCACTCTGGGCGGGGGCGTGCTGGAACAGCCCGGTGACCTGCTCGAGGTCGACCGTCTGGGTGGTGCCGCGCCGGCGCAGCAGCCCGCCGCCGCCCTTGTGGCGCACCGACACCTTGGTGGCCACCCAGTCGCCGCCCCGCTGGTACTCGATCGCGACGTCGTCCACGGTCGCCTCGCCGGAGCCGTCCACCAGGCGCACGGTCCGCTCCAGGAGCTGGCCGACGACGAGGGTCTCGGTGGCACGCTGCTCGAACCGGCGCATGTTGAGCAGCCCGGTGGAGATCACCTGGCCGGCGTCGATGCTGGTGACGCGTGTCAGCGGCAGGAAGATGCGCCGCTTGCCCGGCACCTCGACGACGAGGCCGACCGCGCGCGGTGCCACCTTGGGCCGTTCCAGGAGAACGACGTCGCGCACCCGGCCCACCTGGTCGCCGAGAGGGTCGAAGACGGCCGTGCCGGCGAGGCGCGCGACGAAGACCCTGGTGCCGACCGAGCTCATCGCGGGGCCCCCGGCCGATCGGGAGCGCAGCGCGCGACCGGGTGGGGTGCAGTCACTCGCTGAGCCTATCCGCGGGGCTGGTGACGAGGCACCGCGCGCCGTGCGGCTCGCCGGGCCACGCGCTGGGCGTTCGCTGTGGACCCCGCCCGGCGCGTGGCACGCCGCGACGACGTAGGGGAGGATCGGGGACATGAGCATGAGCAGCGCGAACCGTGTGCCGCGGGTGCCGACCCTGCCGCAGGGCGAGACGGTCGCCCAGTACGGCTCGTACCTCGACGCTCAGAAGGCCGTCGACCACCTGGCCGACGAGCAGTTCCCGGTGCAGCACGTGACGATCGTCGGGTCCGACCTCAAGATGGTGGAGCGGGTGCTGCGGCGGCTGTCGTACCCGTCGGTGGCCATCGGCGGGTTCGCCTCGGGGGCGTGGTTCGGGCTGTTCGTCGGGCTGATCCTCACGCTGTTCTCGTCGTCCGCGCTGGGCCTGATGATCCCGGCGGTGCTGTTTGGCGGGGCCTTCGGGCTGCTGTTCTCCGTCATCACGTACGCGTTCACACGCGGGCGGCGCGACTTCACGTCGTCGAGCCAGATCGTCGCCTCGTCGTACGCGGTGCTGTGCGCCGCCGACCACGCCGCCGAGGCGCGCCGGCTGCTGGCCGGGGTGGGCGGGGTGGTCTCCGGCTGGCCGGGCGCGGTGCCGACGCCGCCGGTGCCGCCGACGCCTGCCGGTGGTGTCCCTACCACGCCACCCGCGCCGCCGCTCGGCGCGCCGCCGTCACAGCCGACGACCACGTACCCGGCGCCGCCCGGCGGACCCGCCACGCCGCCCGAGCCGCCGGTGCCGCCGTCGGCCTGAGCCGACCACAGCCTGGGTACCGGGCGCCCTTTCCACACGTTCGATGCGCTCCGGTGCGGTGTCCGGGTCGTCGCGAATACTGGTCGTCGTTCGGCCGCATGTGGCTACATTGAGAGGCGGAAAGTGGCGACTTCAGAGGCGGGGCTCATGGACGTCGGGATCAAGGAGCTGCGGGACGGCCTGAGCCGGCACCTCGCCGCGGTGCGCGCCGGCGAGACCATCACGGTCACGGACCACGGCACGCCGATCGCACGGATCGTGCCCGTCACGGGCCTGTCGGCCCTCGAGCGCCTCGAGGCCGAAGGACTGATCAGCAGGCCGGAGCGGCCGAAGGGGCCGGCCCCGACGCCGATCCGGCTGCGAAGCGGGGCGACCGTCTCCGATCTAGTCGACTGGGTGCGCGGCCCGCGGGAGGACGTCGAGCCGGAGGAGGACGACCGGTGATCGCCTACTTCGACACCTCAGCCTTCGTGCCGTTGCTCATCGACGAGCCGGGCAGCGAGGCATGCCGTCGCCTGTGGGAGGGCGCCGATCTGGTCGTCTCCACGCGGGCCCTCTACGCCGAGGTAGCAGCGGCGCTTGCGCGCGCCGAACGCAATGGCCGCGTGGCGCCCGACGAGATGGGCGAGGTGCTGCCCGCGCTCGACGAGCACTGGCGCGAGATGCGCAAGGTCGACGTCTCCGAGCGCGTGGTTCGCACCGCCGCCGCCCATGCTCGCGAGTTCGGGCTGCGGGGGTACGACGCGGTGCACTGTGCGTCCGCGCGACTGCTCGCCGACGACGAGGTGGTCGCGGCGAGTGGCGACCGCAGCCTCGTCGCGGCCTGGCAGGCCTTGGGCCTGCGGACGTTCGACCCGAACCGGCTCTCCTGACGCGCCGCGTTATCCGCGCAGCGACGCCATCCAGGCCTCGACCTCGTCGGGCCTGCGCGGCAGCGCGGCCGTGAGCAGCCGGCAGCCGTCCTGCGTGACCACGACGTCGTCCTCGATCCGCACGCCGATGCCGCGCAGCTCGTCGGGCACCAGCAGGTCGTCGGACTTGAAGTACAGCCCGGGCTCCACCGTGAACACCATGCCGGGCTCGAGCACCCCGTCGAGGTACAGCTCCTGGCGGGCGACCGCACAGTCGTGGACGTCGATGCCCAGGTGGTGGCTGGTGCCGTGGACCATCCAGCGGCGGTGGAGCTGGGCGTCGGGGTCCAGCGACTCCTCGACGGAGACCGGCAGCAGCCCCCACTGCGCCACCCGTTCGGCGATGACCTCCATCGCCGCGGCGTGCAC
>CAZFTZ010000412.1:0-7484 GCA_964521875.1 uncultured Cellulomonas sp.
CGAAGGGGTCGCGCGCCAGGACCGCGTCGAGCTCGGCGCGCGACGCGACGCGGAAGACGAGCAGCGCCCCGGCGGGCTCGCCGACGAGCGGCCCCGAGGCGAGCAGGGCGCCGGCGTCGAGCAGCGAGGCGAGCCAGGCGCGGTGCCTCGGCCGGACGGCCAGCCGGTGCTCGGCGTTGTCGTTGTACGCATAGCGCACGGCGAAGACGGTCACAGGGCCATCCTGCCCTGCGCGCCGCCCGACGAGGGCCCGGGCCGGCCGTCCACCCGTCCGTTCGTCGTGCGAGAGTGACGGCATGCCACGGACGCTGCGCTCCCTTCTCACCGACGAGCTCCTCACCGCGATCCACGACCGCGCCGCAGGCCACGACCGCGACAACACGTTCCCCGACGACGACCTCGCCGAGCTGCGCGCCGCCGGCTACCTCACCGCGTTCGTCCCGCCGGACCTGGGTGGCGCCGGCCTGACGCTCGAGGAGGTGGCGCGCGAGCAGGTGAGGCTGGCCGGCGCCGCGCCCGCGACCGCGCTGTCGGTCAACATGCACCTGGTCGTCACCGGGATGGCGGCGCTGCTGCGCAGCCGCGGCGACGACTCGATGGTGTTCGTGCTGCAGGACGCGGCGGCCGGCGAGGTGTTCGCGTTCGGCAACTCCGAGGCGGGCAACGACCTGGTGATGTTCGGCTCGCGCACCCGCGCCGAGCGCCAGCCCGACGGTGGCTACCGCTACTTCGGCACCAAGGTCTTCACGTCGCTCGCGCCGGTCTGGACCCGGCTCGCGACGTTCGGCCTCGACGAGACGCACCCGGACGGCCCCCGTCTGGTGCACGGCGTCGTCGGGCGCGAGGGCACCACGACGAAGGACGACTGGGACACCCTCGGGATGCGGGCGACGCAGTCCCGGACCACGGTGCTCGACGGTGCCTACGCGCCCGCGGACCGGGTCGTGCGGGCGCTGCCGCCGGGCCCGAACGCGGACCCGTTCATCGTCGCGTTGTTCGCGTCGTTCGAGATCCTGCTCGCGGCGGTGTACACGGGCATCGGCCGGCGGGCGCTGGCGCTCGGTGTCGAGGCGACGAACCGGCGCACCTCGATGAAGTACGACGGCCGGAGGTACAGCCAGGACCCGGACATCCGGTGGAAGGTTGCCGACGCCGCGCTGGCGCAGGACGGCGCCGAGCTCGAGGTGTTCGCGCTGGCCCGTGGCATCGACGAAGCCGAGGACTACGGCGCACGGTTGTTCGCGCAGCTCGTCGGGCTCAAGGTGCGGGCGACGGAGGCGGCGCGTGTCGTCGTCGACCTGGCGCTGCGGGTGAGCGGAGGAGCCGGGTACTACACCAGCCAGGAGCTCAGCCGGCTGTATCGGGACGTGCTGGCCGGCATCTACCACCCGTCGGACGACGAGTCGGCGCACGCGACGGTGGCGCAGTCGGTGCTCGGGCCGCTGGACGTCTGACCCGACACCGAATCGTCACCCTACGTATCCGTAACTTACGGTTCCGTAGGTTTAGGCTCGGACCGTGCCCCCGGCCTCTGCACCGCTGCCCGTTCCCGCTGCCTACCCGGCGGGCGTGCCGCGCGAGGTCGAGGTCCCCGACGAGCCGCTCGGCGTCGGCCTGGTGTCCGCCGCGGTGCGGTTCCCGGACCGCGTCGCGGTGGACTTCCTGGGCCGCCCCACGACGTACCGGCAGCTGTCGGTGGCGGTGGCCCGTGCCGCGCAGGTGCTGGTGGAGCTCGGGGTGCGAGCCGGTGACCGGGTGGCGCTGGTGCTGCCGAACTGCACCGCCCACGTCGTCGCCTTCCACGCCGCGCTGCGCGTGGGTGCCGTGGTCGTCGAGCACAACCCGACTTACACGGTCGAGGCGCTGCGTCACCAGCTCGCCGACTGCGGCGCGTCCGTGGCTCTCGTCTGGTCAAGAGCGGTCCCGGCCGTCCTCGACGCGCGCGGGCCCACACTGCGGCACGTCGTCGCGGTGGACCTGGCCGCCGACCTGCCGCCGCTGGAGCGTGCGGCGCTGCGGCTGCCGGTGCGTGCGGCACGGGAGAAGCGCACGGCGATGAGCGGCCCGGTCCCGGAGGGCGTCGCGTCGTGGCACCGGCTGGTCGCCCGCACCGGGCCGCTGCCCGACGAGCACCCGTGGCCGGCCTCGTCGGACACCGCGCTGATCCAGTACACGGGTGGAACCACCGGAACGCCGAAGGGTGCCGTGCTCACCCACCGCAACCTCATGGCGAACGTGGTCCAGGCACGTGCCTGGCTCGGTGCCCGCGACGGCGCCGAGGTGATGTACGCGGTGCTGCCGTTCTTCCATGCGTTCGGCCTGACGGTGTGCCTGGCGTACGGGACGAGCATCGCGGCGACGCTCGTCGTGTTCCCCAGCTTCGACGTCGACCTGGTGCTCGCCGCGCAGCGACGGGTGCCGGCGACGTTCATGCCGTGCGTGCCGCCGATGCTCGACCGGCTGATCAAGGCCGCGACCGTGCGCGGTGTCGACCTCAGGTCGATCCGGTGGGGGATCTCCGGCGCGATGGCCCTGCCGGCCGCGGTCGCCCGCCGCTGGGAGGAGCTGACCGGCGGGCTGGTGATCGAGGGCTACGGCATGACCGAGACGTCGCCGGTCGCACTCGGCAACCCGTTCACCGCCGACCGCCGGCCGGGTGCCCTGGGCCTGCCGTGGCCCTCGACCGAGGTCCGGATCGTCGACCAGGATGACCTGGCCCGCGAGATGCCGCCAGGCGAGCCGGGCGAGCTGCTGATCCGCGGTCCGCAGGTGTTCGCGGGCTACTGGAACATGCCCGACGAGACCGTGCATCAGCTGCTGCCGGACGGGTGGCTGCGCACCGGGGACGTGGTGCGGATCGAGCCGGACGGCTTCGTCGTCCTGGTCGACCGGATGAAGGAGATGATCGTCTCCGGCGGCTTCAAGGTGTACCCGTCACAGGTGGAGGACCACCTGCGGACGATGCCGGGGATCGCCGACGTCGCCGTCGTCGGGGAGCCGTCCGGGACGCACGGCGAGAGCGTCGTCGCCGCCGTCGTGCTCGAGGACGGTGCGCGCGGCATCGACCTGGACGCGGTCCGGGCGTGGTGCGCGCAGCGAGTCGCCCGGTACGCGCTGCCGCGTCGCCTGGTCGTGCTGCCGGACCTGCCGCGGTCGCAGGTGGGCAAGGTGCTGCGCCGCGTGGTGCGCGAGGCCGTGCTGGCGATGCCCAAGGTCCCGGAGCCGACGACGAGCGCCGGCTGACGGTTGTCCACAGGCCCGGCGACGGACCTCGGGACGCTTCGTCTACGGTCCCGCCATGTCTCCGACGCCATCGCCTTCGAACTCCTTCTCCCGTCCGCTCGCACAGCAGGTCTCGACGGCGGACGCTGCCGCCGAGGGGAGGTCTCGCCGGCTTGCCGTCGTCGGGCTGGCGACGTCGGGCGCGTGCCTGGGCGGGTGGCTCTGCGGCGGCCTGCTCGCGGACGTCCGGGTGCTGGTCGCGAGCTCCGTCCTCTCGATCCCGGGGACGGTCCTGTCGGGGCTCTCCCTGCGGCGCGGTGCGCGCTCGGACCGGACGACACGTTGGCTCGCGATGTCGGGACTGGCGATCGGGGCCTTCTGCCTGCTCCGGTTCGCACAGGCGACCGTCGCCGCCGTCCTGTTCCTGGCGGTCTTCTGGGGGACGTGGCGGCTCGCGGGGTCGTGACGCGCGCGTCGAACATGTGTGCGAGGGTCGCAGAGTCGACGTAGACTCGCCAACCGTGAACGACCGGCTGGTGGTGCGGGGTGCCCGCGAGCACAACCTGCGGAACATCGACCTCGACCTCCCGCGCGATCAGCTGATCGTGTTCACCGGTCTGTCCGGCTCGGGGAAGTCGTCCCTCGCGTTCGACACGATCTTCGCCGAGGGGCAGCGCCGCTACGTCGAGTCGCTGTCGGCCTACGCGCGGCAGTTCCTCGGCCAGATGGACAAGCCCGACGTCGACTTCATCGAGGGCCTGAGCCCGGCGGTGTCGATCGACCAGAAGTCGACCAACCGCAACCCGCGGTCGACCGTCGGCACCATCACCGAGGTCTACGACTACCTGCGGCTGCTGTTCGCACGGGCCGGCACGCAGTTCTGCCCGGTGTGCGGGGAGCGGGTGCAGGCTCAGACGCCGCAGCAGATCGTCGACCGGCTGCTGGAGCTGCCGGAGGGTACGCGGTACCAGGTGCTGGCACCGGTGGTGCGCGGTCGCAAGGGCGAGTACCAGGACCTGTTCGCCGAGCTGCAGGCCAAGGGCTTCGCGCGGGTGCGCGTCGACGGCGAGGTGGTGCAGCTCGCCAGCCCGCCGTCGCTGGAGAAGAAGCTCAAGCACGACATCGAGGTCGTCGTCGACCGGCTGGTGTCGCGCGAGGGCGTGCAGCGCCGGCTGACGGACTCGGTGGAGACCGCGCTCAACCTGGCCGGTGGGCTGGTCGTCGTCGACCTCGTCGACCTCGACGCCGACGACCCGACGAAGGAACGGCGGTTCTCCGAGCGCCGGGCCTGCCCCAACGACCACGTGCTCACGCTCGACGAGGTGGAGCCGCGGACGTTCTCGTTCAACGCGCCGTACGGCGCGTGCCCGGAGTGCACCGGCATCGGCTCGCGGCTCGAGGTCGATCCCGAGCTCGTCGTGCCGAACGACGAGCTGTCGCTGGCGGAGGGTGCGATCGCGCCCTGGGCGCAGACCTCGGCGGAGTACTTCGAGCGGGTGCTCTCGGCGCTGGCCGACGACCTCGGCTTCTCGATGCAGACACCGTGGCGGGCCCTGCCGCAACGCGCCAAGGACGCCGTGCTGCACGGCCGCGACTACGAGGTGAAGGTCCGCTACCGCAACCGGTGGGGTCGCGAGCGGCAGTACTCGACCGGCTTCGAAGGAGTCGTCAACTTCATCGAGCGCCGCTACGCCGAGACCGAGTCGGACTGGAGCAAGGAGCGCTACGAGGCGTTCATGCGCGAGGTGCCGTGCCCGGCGTGTCAGGGTGCGCGGCTCAAGCCCGAGGTGCTGGCCGTCAAGGTGGGCGACCGGTCGATCTGGGACGTCTGCCAGCTGCCGATCCGCGAGGCTCGCGACTTCCTCGACGGGCTCGAGCTCGGACCGCGAGAGCGGGCGATCGCGGCGCAGGTGCTCAAGGAGATCCAGGCCCGCCTCGGGTTCCTGCTCGACGTCGGGCTGGACTACCTGTCGCTGTCGCGCGCGGCGGCGACGCTCTCCGGCGGCGAGGCGCAGCGCATCAGGCTGGCGACGCAGATCGGCTCCGGCCTGGTCGGCGTGCTGTACGTGCTCGACGAGCCGAGCATCGGCCTGCACCAGCGCGACAACCGGCGGCTGATCGACACGCTCACCCGGCTGCGGGACCTGGGCAACACGCTCATCGTCGTCGAGCACGACGAGGAGACGATCCGCGAGGCCGACTGGATCGTCGACATCGGTCCGGGAGCCGGTGAGCACGGCGGGCGCGTGGTGCACTCGGGCGACCTCGCCGGTCTGCTCGCCTCGCAGGAGTCGGTGACCGGCGCGTACCTGTCGGGACGGCGGGCGATCCCGATGCCGCAGGTGCGCCGGCCGGTCGACAAGAAGCGCCTGGTGAAGGTCGTCGGTGCCGTCGAGCACAACCTGCAGGGCATCGACGTCGCGTTCCCGCTCGGCGTGTTCACCGCGGTGACGGGCGTGTCGGGGTCCGGCAAGTCGACGCTGGTGAACTCGATCCTCTACACGGTGATGGCCAACGAGCTGAACGGCGCCCGCCAGGTGCCCGGCCGGCACCGGACCGTCACCGGGCTCGAGCACCTCGACAAGGTGGTGCACGTCGACCAGGGGCCGATCGGGCGCACCCCGAGGTCCAACCCGGCGACCTACACCGGGGTGTGGGACCACATCCGCCGGCTGTTCGCCGAGACCACCGAGGCGAAGGTGCGCGGCTACACGCCCGGGCGGTTCAGCTTCAACGTCAAGGGCGGGCGCTGCGAGGCCTGCTCCGGCGACGGCACGCTGAAGATCGAGATGAACTTCCTGCCGGACGTCTACGTCCCGTGCGAGGTGTGCCATGGCGCCCGCTACAACCGCGAGACGCTCGAGGTCCACTTCAAGGGCAAGACGGTCGCTGACGTGCTGGCGATGCCGATCGAGGAGGCCTCCGAGTTCTTCGCCGCCGTGCCGGCGATCTCACGGCACCTCAAGACCCTGGTCGACGTCGGGCTGGGGTACGTCCGGCTCGGCCAGCCCGCGCCGACGCTGTCCGGCGGCGAGGCACAGCGCGTCAAGCTCGCGTCGGAGCTGCAGCGGCGGTCCACCGGCAAGACGGTCTACGTGCTCGACGAGCCGACCACGGGCCTGCACTTCGAGGACGTCCGCAAGCTGCTCGGCGTGCTGCAGTCGCTGGTGGACAAGGGCAACACGGTCATCGTCATCGAGCACAACCTCGACGTCATCAAGAACGCCGACTGGGTGATCGACCTCGGCCCGGAGGGTGGCAACGGTGGCGGTCTGGTCGTCGCGGAGGGGACCCCGGAGCACGTCGCGACCGTCGGGGCGAGCCACACCGGGCGGTTCCTCGCCGAGGTGCTCGAGCCGGAGCGGCAGCGCGCGAGCGCCTGACGGGCCGGTCGCCGGTCTCGCGAGAGGCGGGTGTCAGGCCTCGTCGCGCGCTGTCAGGGCGGGAGGTGACGCCTCGTCGTGCGCGGGGACGGCGGGCGCCGGGACGAACGCCAGCGGCGCCGGTTGCACCCGCACCGGGAAGCTGACCGAGCGGGCGATGAAGCAGTGCTCTTGCGCCTCCGCGTGCAGGCCGTCGAGCACGTCGTCGGTGACCGGAGCGCCGCCGGGCAGGCTGGCGCCTGCGGCGACCGACACCCGCGGGTGCAGCACCACCTCGGTGAACGCGCCCTGCCCCGCCGCCTCGACGCGGATGGTGCCGGACGCGGTGTCGGAGTAGCCGAGCACCGCCACGCCGTCGCGCGCGGCGAGGTGCAGCAGCCAGATCATGTGGCACTGCGCCAGCGACGAGACGAGCAGGTCCTCCGGCGACCACCGCGACGGGTCGCCGCGGAAGTGCGGGTCGGACGTCGCGAGGATGGCGGGGCGGTCGCCGGCGCGCAGCTCGTGGTCGCGGCCGTAGGCCGTGAAGCTCGTCGTGCCGAACCGGCGCGCGCCGGTCCAGGTGAGGTCGACGGAGTACTGGTGCAGCGGCACGCCCCCACGGTAGCGGGAGGGCTCGTCGGACGCTCGAACTAGGCTCGGCCCCATGTCCGATCCGGCCACCTACCGCCCCGCGCCGGGGGAGATCCCGGACGCGCCGGGGGTGTACCGGTTCCGTGACAGGGACGGCCGCGTCATCTACGTCGGCAAGGCGAAGAGCCTGCGCAACCGTCTCAACAGCTACTTCCAGGACATCGCCGGCCTGCACCCGCGCACCCAGACGATGGTCACCACCGCGGCCTCCGTGCAGTGGACCGTCGTCGGCACGGAGGTCGAGGC
>CAZFTZ010000413.1:0-4652 GCA_964521875.1 uncultured Cellulomonas sp.
CCGAACCGCGGTGCACGCTCGGGCGGCGTGGGGCTACGCGCTGGCGGCGAGCTCGGGCGCGCCGGTGCCGTGGGGCTCGTCGGGCAGCCGGAGGACCACGCGGCCGCGGTGCTGGCCGGGGTCAGCCGTGCCGGGCGACCGGTGGCAGCGCCGACCACGGGAAGGTGATCCACGAGTCGGTGCGCTTCCACACGTAGTCGGGCGCGACGACCGAGCGCGACTTGGCGTAGAGCACGGCGGTGCGTGCCTCGGCACAGTGCGCCGCGATCATCCGCTGCACCAGGGCGAGGGTCTCGCCGGTGTCGGCGACGTCGTCGACGACGAGCGCGCGCAGCCCGTGCAGGGCGTCGGTGTCGAGCAGCGGCGGCAGCACCTGCGGCTCGTCCAGTCGCTCGTCGACGCCCGTGTAGAACTCGACGTTGAGCGTGCCGACCGCCTTGGTGCCGAGCGCGTAAGCGAGCGCGCCACCCACCGGCAGCCCGCCGCGGGCGACCGCGACGACGACGTCGGCCGCGAAGCCCGAGTCGGCCACCGCCTGCGCCAGCTCGCGCGCCGCGATGCCGAACAGGTCCCAGGTGAGGATCTCCCGGTCGGCCGGGAGGCTCTGGCCCTCGGCCGCTTCCACGATCGCCATGGCGCACACCGTAAGGCAGCCCGGCGTCGGCGACGAGGTCGCCGGTTGACCTTGACGCGACGTCAAGATCTAGCGTCGTGGGCATGGAGGCGTCGATCCACGAGGTGGCCCCGGCTGACGGGCACGACGAGCCGCACGCTGCGCCACTACGACGACGTCGGACTGCTGCCGCCGAGCCGTGTCGGCGCCAACGGCTACCGCTGGTACGACGACGACGCGCTGGTCCGGCTGTAACGGATTCTGCTGCTGCGCGAGCTGGAACTGGGGCTGGCGCAGATCCGGCGCGTGCTCGACGAGCAGGACGACGAGGCGGCGGCGCTGCGCACCCACCTGGCATGGCTGCGCGCAGAGCGGGAGCGTGGTCAGCGCAACGAAGCCTGCCAGTCGGCGTGCAGGGCGGCGAACCGGCCACCGGCGGCGACGAGCTCGCCGGGCGAGCCGTCCTCGACGATGCGGCCGCCGTCCACGACGAGCACCCGGTCGACACCCATCACCGTCGACAGCCGGTGCGCGATGACGACGGCTGTCCGTCCGGCCAGCAGCGTCCGCAGCCCCTCCTGCACCAGCTGCTCCCCCGGCACGTCGAGCGAGCTCGTCGCCTCGTCGAGCACCAGTAGCGCCGGGTCGGCGAGGAACGCACGCGCGAACGAGACGAGCTGCCGCTGGCCGGCGGACAGCCGCACGCCGCGGGTGTCGACGCGGGTGTCGTAGCCGTCCGGCATCGACACGACGAGGTCGTGCACGCCGACGGCGCGGGCCGCCGCCTCGACCTGCTCGCGCGTCGCGTCGGGGTCGCCCAGCGCGATGTTGTCGGCGACCGACCCGGAGAACAGGTACGCCTCCTGGGTGACCATGACGACCGCGCGCCGCAGGTCTGTCGGCTCGAGCTCGCGCAGGTCGACGCCGTCCAGCCGGACGGCGCCGGAGCGCACGTCGTAGAACCGGGTGAGCAGCTTGGCGACGGTCGACTTGCCGGCCCCGGTCTCCCCGACGAGCGCCACCGTCTGACCGGCCGGGATGTGCAGGTCGAGCCGCGGCAGCACGAGCGGGCCCTGCCCGTACCCGAACTCGACGCCGTCGAACACCACGTCGCCGCGGGCCTGCGGCAGCCGGACCGGGTGCACCGGGTCCGGCACGGACAGCTCGACGGCGAGCAGCCCGGCGAGCTTCTCCAACGCGGCCGACGCCGACTGGAACGCGTTGTAGAACCCGCCGATCTGCGACAGCGGTGAGAAGAACCGACGCGCGTAGAGCACCGCCGCGGCCAGCACACCGACCGCCAGGTCGCCGTCGAGCACGCGCAGGCCGCCGACGAGCAGCACGACGGCGACGGTGACGTTCCCGATGAGGGTCAGTCCGGTGTCGAACACGCCGTTCACCCGGATCGCCTCGGCACTGACCGCGCGGTAGTCGTCGGCCAGCTCGTCGTAGACCCGCGCCACCTGTGGCTCGCGCCGGAACGCCTGGACCGCGCGGATGCCGGTCATCGTCTCGACGAACCGCACGATGAGGCGCGCCGACGCGGTCCGCGTCTTGCGGTACTGCACCTGCGACCGGAGCTGGAACCAGCGGGTGAGGATCGCGCCCGGCACGACGGCGACGAGCAGCACCAGACCGGAGTGCCAGTCGAGCAGCACCAGCGACGCCGCGGTCAGCACCATCTGCAGCGCCGACGAGGCGAGCACCGTCACGCCGCCGTCGATCAGCTCACGGAACGCGTCGAGGTCGGACGTCTGCCGGGAGATGATCCGCCCGGACGTGTAGCTCTCGTGGAACTCCAGGCTCAGCCGCTGCGTGTGCCGGAACACCCGCCGGCGCAGGTCGAGCAGGATCGCCTGGCTGGCCCGCGCCGAGGCGCGCACCATCGCCGCGGTCAGCACGCCGCCGACGAGCGCGGCGACGACGTAGCCACCGGACGCGCCGACCAGCGGCAGCGCGTCGTGGCCGTCCCGCAGCCGGGGCAGCGCGGTGTCGATGCCGTAGGCGACGAGGGCCGGCCCGGCGACGGCGGCGGCCTGCGAGCCGACGACGAGCGCCACGGTCCACCACACCAGGGCCCTGACCGGTCGCAGCAGCGAGCCGAGCAGGGCGAACGAGCGGTCGCGGATGGCACGGGCGTGCGCCTTGTCGCGCCGCTCCTCGCGGTCCTCCGGCAGCCGCGCGGCGGTGCCACGGCCGACGGTGCGTGCCGGTGCCGACGTGCTCATCGGACGCTCACCTGCGCGGTCTCCTCGTCGCGGTGCGCGCGGGCCGCGGTCAGCACGTAGCGGTAGTGCTCGTGGGTCGCCAACAGCTCGGAGTGCGTGCCGTAGCCGGTGATACGGCCCTCCTCGAGGACGGCGACCCGGTCGGCCAGCGCCACGGTGGACGGCCGGTGGGCGACGACGAGCGTCGTCGTCCCGACGAGCACCGCGCGCAGCCGCTGCGTGACCGCGGCCTCGGTGGTGACGTCCAGGGCGGAGAGCGGGTCGTCGAGCACCAGCACGCGCGGCCGCGCGGCGACGGCGCGGGCCAGGGCGATGCGCTGGCGCTGACCCCCGGACAGGCTCAGCCCTTCCTCGCCGATCACGGTGTCCAGGCCGTGCGGCAGCCGGTGGGCGAAGCCCGCCTGGGCGACGTCAAGGGCCTGCTCGACGAGGGCCGCCGCCGCGTCGGGCTCGTCGGCCGGGAACTCGTCGGGCAGCCCGAGCAGGACGTTCTCGCGGACGGACGCCGAGAACAGGATCGGGTCCTCGAAGGCGATCGCGACCGCCCGGCGCAGCTCGTGACGCGACAGCTCGCGCACGTCGACGCCGTCCAGCCGCACCGACCCGCCGGTGACGTCGTAGAGCCGCGGCACCAGCTGCAGCAGCGTCGTCTTGCCGCTGCCGGTCAGGCCGACGAGCGCGGTCGTGGTGCCCGGCTCGAGCTCGAGGTCGACGCCCGAGAGCACCTCGCGGCCGGACCCGTGCCGGAACCGCACGCCGGCGAACGTCACGCGGCTGCCGCCGTCCGGTGTCGACGGCAGTGCGGCGGGCCGCGCCGGGTCCTGCACCGACGGGACCATGTCCATCACCTCGAGGAACCGGTCCGTCGCGGCGCGGGCGTCCAGCGTCATCGCCAGCAGCTGGCCCAGCCGCTCCACCGGGTTGTTCACCACGGCTGCGGTGGCGAAGAACGCGACCAGCGCTCCGAGCGAGAGCCGGCCGCTCGCCGCCAGCGGCACGCCGACCCCGAGCTCGACCGCGAGCACCGCCTCCGGCAGCGCGCCGAGTGCGAACGACACCCGCGACAGCGTCCTGGCCTTGGCCACCTCCGTGTCGCGCAGCTGCTCGGCCTGCGCGACGAAGTCGTCGAGCGCATCCTCGCCACGGCCGAACGCCTTGAGCACCCGGATGCCGTGCACCGACTCCTCGACCGTCGTCGCCAGGTCCCCGGCCTGGTCGCGGGCCTGCCGCGCGATCACCTTGTAGTCCTCGCGGAACCGGAAGCCGAGCCACACCATCGGCACGGCGCCGGCGACGTAGACCAGCCCGAGGATCCAGCTCGTCGCGATCATCAGCACGATGCCGACGACCGCGGTGGTCGCCGAGACGACGAGCATGATCAGCGCGAACACGATCCACCGGCGGACGACGCCGAGGTCGCTCATGATCCGGGAGATCAGCTGGCCGCCGGACCAGCGGTCGTGGAACGCCACCGGCAGGTCGAGCAGGTGGCGGAACATCGCCGAGCGCATCTCGCGCTCGACGGTGGTGCCGGGGGTCGCGATGAGGGCGCGGCGGCACCAGACGAGGAACGCCTCGACGACGCCGAGCGCCAGGATCGCGCCGGTCGCCTGGACCACGGCGGCGCGCGAGCCCGAGGTGAGCAGCGGACCGTTGACGAGCCCCCGCACCACCTGCGGCACGACGAGCGCGACCAGGCTCGCGCCGAGGGCGGTGAACCCGCCGCCGATCACCTTGCCGAGCGCCGGCCGTGCCCAGTCGACCAGTCGCAGCAGGGCACGGGTGGTCGAGGTCTCGCGGGCGGGCACGTG
>CAZFTZ010000414.1:0-3182 GCA_964521875.1 uncultured Cellulomonas sp.
GGCGGCCGACGACCCGCAGGTGCGGGCTCTGGTCGACGCCGAGACGCCGATCGTCACGCTCGTCGCCAAGAGCGATGTCCGGCACGTGGAGCGGGCGCTGCGCACGACGAAGGACGAGGGCCTCGCGATGATCCGCGACACCGTCTCGTGGCTGGTGCTGCAGGGACGACGGGTCGTCGTCGACGTCGAGCACTTCTTCGACGGGTACCGGTTCGACCCGGCGTTCGCGCTCGCGGCGGTCGAGGCGAGCTTAGAGTAGGGCGCCGAGGTCGTCGCGCTGTGCGACACGAACGGTGGGATGCTGCCGGCCTGGGTCGGCGAGATCGTCACCGCGGTCCGCGAGCAGGTCGGCCCGCACGCGGTGCTCGGCATGCACGCGCACAACGACTCCGGCTGCGCCGTCGCCAACACGCTGGCGGCCGTCGACGCCGGCGTGACGCACGTGCAGGGCACCGTCAACGGCTACGGCGAGCGCACCGGCAACGCCGACCTGCTCACCGTCGTCGCCAACCTCGAGCTGAAGTACGACCGGCCCGTGCTGCGCACCGGGGACGGCGGCGGGCTGCGCGACCTCACCCGGATCGCCCACGCGATCAGCGAGATCACCAACATCTCGCCGTTCGCGCGGCAGCCGTACGTCGGCAGCAGCGCGTTCGCCCACAAGGCGGGCCTGCACGCCAGCGCCATCCGCGTCGACCCGGACCTCTACCAGCACGCCGACCCGGCGAGCGTCGGCAACGACATGCGGATGCTCGTCTCCGACATGGCCGGCCGCGCCTCGGTGGAGCTCAAGGGCCGGGCGCTCGGCTTCGAGCTGGCCGGCCGGCCGGAGGTGCTGTCGCGCATCACCAACCGGGTCAAGGACGCCGAGGCGAACGGCTACACCTACGAGGCGGCGGACGCCTCCTTCGAGCTGCTGCTTCTCGAGGAGGCCGGCGCCGGGCGGCCGGCCTACTTCCAGGTGGAGTCGTGGCGGACGATCGTCGAGCGCCGCGGCGGCCGCGGCACGCCCGCCCTCGCGGAGGCGACCGTCAAGCTGACCGCGGGCGGCGAGCGGATCGTCAGCACCGGCGAGGGCAACGGCCCGGTCAACGCCCTCGACCACGCGTTGCGCCAGGCGCTGCTGCGCGTCTACCCCGAGCTGGAGACGTTCGTCCTCATCGACTTCAAGGTGCGCATCCTCGACACCCAGCACGGCACGGACGCGACCACCCGCGTGCTCATCGAGACCAGCGACGGCACGACGACCTGGATGACCGTCGGCGTCGGCCCCAACCTGATCGAGGCGGCGTGGGAGGCGCTCACCGACTCGGCGATCTGGGGCCTGCACCACCTGGGGGTCGATCCGCGCTGATCCGCAACCGGCCCGGCGCGGCCGTCGCATCCGCGGCGATGCTCGCCTAGCCTTGCCAGTGGCACGAGAAGGGAGCGCGCGGTGTCCGGCGGCTGGAGCACGACGCCACCGCGGGCCGACGAGACCCCGTCGCCGCCCCGTGCCGTCGGCTGGTGGTGGCTGCTCGGTGCGTTCGTCGTGCTCGGCGCCGCCCTGCTCGCCTGGCGCCCCTGGGACGGCGCACCTCCGGTCGCGCTGCCGACGACGAGCCCGACGCCGGAGGTCACCGCGCCGGAGCCCAGCCGTTCCCCGGCGCCGCTGCCGTCGCTGTCGCCCAGCCCCACCCTGACGTCGACCTCGAACCTCGAGCCGGGACCCACGCCACCGGGCCAGGACACGGTGTTCGACCTCGCCGGAGCGCAGGCGCTGTTCGTCACGGCCGAGCAGGTCAGCTCCGTGCTCCCGGACGGCGTCGGTCCGGTCGCCGAGCCGACGACGCCGGGCGAGCCCGCGGGCACCTGGGGACTGGGCGGCGGCACGGTGATCCCGGCGTCGTGCCTGGTCGCGCGAACCGTCGTCGGGCAGCAACCGCCGGGGTACGCGGTACGCGACCTCGCCGGCGGGGGGCTGGACTACCGGCAGGAGGTCACGCTGCTCGACACCACGACGACGGCACGCCGCGAGTTCGCGACGCTCGTCGGCACCGTCGACGCATGCGCGGTCTACACCGAGGTCGATGCTTCCGGGCTGCCCTCCCGGTGGACGACGCAGCCGGCGATCGAGGGCGAAGGCCTGTACCCGTCGATCGTGCAGCAGGTCCAGCTCGACGCCACGAGCGGCACGACGAACGGCTGGCGCGGCCACCTGCTGGTGGGCAACGCGATCGTCACCTGGACCGCGTGGACAGCCGACGACATCGACACCCTGGGCCCGCCGGACGGGCTGGCCGGCATCGTGCAGGACCGCGCGCTGGCGGCGGTGCGGGCCGCCGGCTGAGGCGTGCCTAGAGTGGCGGGGTGCACGGTGCGTACAAGGTCCCTGGTGGCAAGCTCGTCGTCGTCGACCTGGAGGTCCGCGACGGCCGGCTGAGCGACGTCGTCGTCTCCGGCGACTTCTTCGCCGAGCCCGACGAGCTGCTCGACGTCCTCACCCGGGCGCTGGACGGTCTTCCCGAGCAGAGCACGGTCACCCAGCTCACGACGGCGCTCGACGAGCGGGTCGCCGCCGAGCTGCCGGGCGGCGAGCTGATCGGCGCGACGACGCGCGACGTCGCGGTCGGGGTGCGCCGGGCGCTCGGGCGTTCCACCTCCTGGGCCGACCAGGAGTTCACGTTCCTCGACCCGGGCGTGCTGCCGCCGGCGATGCACACCGCCCTCGACCAGGTGCTGACCGAGGAGCTGGCAGCCGGGCGGCGCGGGCCGACGTTCCGGTTCTGGGAGTGGGAGAACCCGGCCGTCGTCATCGGCTCGTTCCAGTCGCTGTCCAACGAGGTCGACCTCGAGGAGGCAGCGCGCTACGGCGTGCAGGTGGTGCGGCGGATCTCCGGCGGCGGCGCGATGTTCATGGAGGCGGGCAACTGCATCACGTTCTCGCTCGTCGTGCCGGAGTCGCTGGTGGACGGCCTGTCCTACGAGGAGTCGTACGCGTTCCTCAACCAGTGGGTGCTCGGCGCGCTCGCGGACGTCGGTGTCGCGGCGAGCCTGACCGGCCTGAACGACATCGCGTCCCCGGCCGGCAAGATCGCCGGCTCCGCACAGAAGCGGATGGTCGGCGGCGCGGTGCTGCACCACGTGACGATGGCGTACGACATCGACGCCGACAAGATGAACCAGGTGCTGCGGATCGGGCG
>CAZFTZ010000415.1:0-6481 GCA_964521875.1 uncultured Cellulomonas sp.
CGCGTCCGGACAGGTTGACCAGCAGCACCGGGGCGTGGTCCAGGCCCCAGTCCGCCAGCTCCCTGCCGAGCTGGAGCGCGCCGGCCAGGGCGTGCGCCGACTCGATCGCCGGGATGATCCCCTCGGTGCGGCACAGCAGGCGGAACGCCGCCATCGCCTCGTCGTCGGTCACCGGGCGGTACTGCGCGCGGCCGATGTCGTGCAGCCAGGCGTGCTCCGGCCCGACGCTCGGGTAGTCCAGCCCGGCGGAGACCGAGTGGCTCGGGCGGGTCTGGCCGTCCTCGTCCTGCAGCAGGTAGGACTTCGCGCCGTGCAGCGTCCCGGGCTCCCCGCCGGAGAACCGCGCCGCGTGCCTGCCCGACGAGATCCCCAGGCCACCGGCCTCGAAGCCGAACAGGCGCACCGACTCCTCGTCGAGGAAGGCGTTGAAGATGCCCATCGCGTTGGAGCCGCCGCCGACGCACGCCGCGACCGCGTCCGGCAGGACGCCGATCTCGTCGGCCAGCTGCGCCTTGGCCTCCTCGCCGATGACCGAGTGGAAGTCGCGCACCATCTCGGGGAACGGGTGCGGGCCGGTGACGGTGCCGAGCAGGTAGTGCGTGGTCTCGACGTTGGCGACCCAGTCGCGCAGCGCCTCGTTGATCGCGTCCTTGAGGGTGCGGGTGCCGATCGTCACCGGGACCACCTCGGCGCCGAGCAGCCGCATCCGCGCGACGTTGAGCGCCTGCCGGCGGGTGTCCTCCTCGCCCATGTAGACCGTGCACTCGAGGTCCATCAGCGCCGCAGCCGTCGCGGTCGCGACACCGTGCTGGCCGGCGCCGGTCTCGGCGATGACGCGCGTCTTGCCCATGCGCTTCACCAGCAACGCCTGGCCCAGCACGTTGTTGATCTTGTGGGAGCCGGTGTGGTTGAGGTCCTCCCGCTTGAGGAACACCCGCGCCCCGCCACCGACGTGGGCGGCGAACCGTGGCACCTCGGTCAGCGGGCTGGGCCGGCCGGTGTACGTGCGGTGGAGCCGGGCGAGCTCGGCGCCGAACGCCGGGTCCGCCAGTGCCTTGTGGTACTCGGTGTCGAGCTCGTCGAGCGCCGCGACCAGCGCCTCCGGGACGAACCGGCCGCCGAAGCCGCCGAAGTACGGCCCGGTCTGGGTGGCCAGCGGGCCGGTGGCCGGCACGCCGAGCCGAGCCTCGCCGGGACGACCGCCGCGGACCGGTGTCACTGGCGCACCGCCCGCAGCGACGGGTGAGCGCCGGCGGCGACGAGGTCGGCGACCGACTGGCGCGGCGCGTCGTCCGTCACCAGCGCCTCCCCGACCAGCACCGCGTCGGCGCCGGCGCGGGCGTACTCCATGACGTCGTGCGGGCCGCGCACGCCGGACTCCGCCACCTTGACGACGCCGCTCGGGATCGTCGGTGCGACCCGGGCGAACGTGGTGCGGTCGACGTCGAGCGTGGTCAGGTCGCGGGCGTTGACGCCGACGACGCGGGCGCCCGCGTCGACGGCCCGCCCGGCCTCCTCCGCGTCGTGCACCTCGACCAGCGCCGTCATGCCGAGGGAGTGGACGCGGTCAACCAGCCCCTCCAGCACCACCTGCTCCACCGCGGCGACGATGAGCAGCACCAGGTCCGCGCCGTGCGCACGGGCCTCCCACACCTGGTACGGAGTGACCACGAAATCCTTGCGCAGCACCGGCACGTCCACGACGGCGCGCACGGCGTCCAGGTCGTCGAGCGACCCGCGGAACCGGCGCTGCTCGGTGAGCACCGAGATCGCGGCGGCCCCGCCCTTCTCGTACTCCGCGGCCAGCGCGGCCGGGTCGGTGATCTCCGCGAGCGGCCCCTTGCTGGGGCTCGACCGCTTGACCTCCGCGATGATCGTCACCGCATCGTCCAGCCGGAGCCGGCCCGGGCAGTCCAGCGCCGACGGCCGGCGGCCGGCGATCTCCTTGAGGCGGTCCAGCGGCGTCGCCGCCTCGCGCACGGCGAGGTCCTGCCTGACCCCCGCGACGATGTCGTCGAGCACGGTCATAGCCCCCACCTCTCCGGCGCACGACGGGTGTGACCCCGCGGACAACGGCCATCGTAGAGGGGTCACGCAGACGCCCCGTCACCGGGGTCGCGCCGTGGGACCACCGCTCAGGGCGCCAGCCAGGCGAACGCAGGCAGGTTGCGCAGCACGCCGAACGCGGCCACGGCGGCCAGCCCGGCCACGCCCGCCCAGGCCGGCACCGGACGTACCGGCAGGCCACGGGCACGGCGGATCAGCACCACGAGCCAGCCGACGACGACGAGCGGGACCACCGCCACCCACAGCGCGTTCTCGCTCCACGCTGTCGCGACGTGCAGGTGCGCCAGGTCGTGCGTGGCACGCAGCCCGCCGCAGGCGGGGCACCACAGGCCGGTCGTCGCGTGCAGCGGGCACAGGCCGTAGCTGCCGGGGGCGTGCGGGTCCCGCAGCGCGACGAGCGCGGTGGCCGCCGCAGTCACGGCACCGGCGACCAGCGGGCGCCGCAGCGCGTCGAGACCCCGCCGGAGCACGGGTCCGGACCGAGCCGGGGCGACCGCCTGCACGGGCTCGCCTAGGAGGAGGTCCGCCACGTCAGCGCGCCGGCTCCCAGCGCCACGAGCGCGATGACGATCCCGACGACCGACATGCCCACGGCGACCCAGCCGAGCACGACGCCCGCGGTCGACAGGCTCCGGTTGTTCGCCAGGCCCTCGTCGGCCGCCCGCTGTCCCTGCCGGCCGATGATGATCGCCGGGATGCCGGTGACGAACGCACAGGACAGCACGAAGGACGCGATACCCAGGACGAGCGCCCACACGCCGAGCGAGTTCTTCGGATAGAGAACGTAGGGCACCTGCGCGTAGCCGTACCCCGGCGCGGCCGGGTACTGGCCCGGGTAGGGCGGATACTGCTGCTGGCCCTGGCCGTAGGCCGGCTGCTGCTCGCCGTACGCGGGCTGCCCGTAGACCGGCTGCTGCCCGTACGCAGCGCTTCCGTAGGGTGCACCGCCCGACGACGGCGAAGCGCCCCCGGCCGGCGGAGTCGCGCCGTACCCCGGCTGTCCGGGCTGCTGTCCTGGCTGCTGATCGGGCCATTGGGCGAACGGGTTGTCGGGGTTCGTCATCACACTTCCTCGGAGGATTCAGCCCTCAGCGAACAACGTTCGTCAGCGGGCGCGCTTCAGCTGGCCGTAGCCCGCCGCGCGCAGCACGGCGCCGACGACGAGCCCACCGACGATCACCACGGCGCCGACCCAGTCCAGCCACGCCTGCCCCAGGGCGACCCCCAGCGCCGCCATGACCGCGCCGACCAGGATGATCGCCACGGTGGTCCACGCCGCGACGGTGCGTCCCTCGTTGGGCGGTGGTCCCCCGGCCGGCAGCTTGGCCGCCCCGAGCACCCCGGCGGGGAGGGCGGCGTGCCGCGCCGGCGTCGCGGGCGCGTCGACTCGCTGGTCCACCATCTGGAACCTCCCTGGTAGCGGTGTGCCCACCCTAACGGCCCGGCTGCCGTCAGGTCCCGTCCTCCGAGGGGTCGGACCCGCGTGTCAGGGCGTCCCAGTCCGACCGCTCGTCGGGCGCCGGGGACGCGACCGGGGCCGACGACGAAGGCGCGACCTCGTGACGGCGGCTGGGGGCGGACCAGCGTGCCGATGAGCGCGCGAGCAGCACCGCGACCACCACCGCCAGCACCCCGACGGCCAGCGTCACCCCCGGCCACGCGGTCAGGCGAGCCGGGCCCGTCAGGCGGCCGACCCCGGTCTGCGTCGCGACGGCGTCGACCGCGCGGGACGCCGGGTCGGCCAGCACGGCGCCCGCAGCCACGGCCAGCGCGACTCCCCCGGCCAGCACCACCGCCGCGACCACCCATCGGCCGGCGCGACCGGCGAGCAGCAGCGCGACACCCGCGGCGGCCAGCACGAGCGCCGTCGCCGGCACCACCGGAGCGGCCTGGCCGCCGGGCACCCGCACCGCCACCTCGCCGGCCAGCGCGCTCGTGCCGGTGGCGGTCACCCAGGTCGGCAGGGCGCACACGCCGACGACGACCGCCAGAGACAGCAGGCTGAGTGCACCCTGCGCGCGCCCGCTCACGCCCCGGCCGACCTCAGCCTGGCTGCGATCTGCACCGCACGGACGGCGGCCGCGGCCTTGTCGCGCGTCTCGGCGTACTCCGTGGCCGGCACCGAGTCCGCGACGATCCCCGCGCCCGCCTGCACCGAGGCGCGGCCGTCCTTGAGCACTGCGGTGCGGATGGCGATCGCCATGTCCATGTCGCCGGCGAGGTCGAAGTAGCCGACCGTGCCGCCGTAGAGGCCGCGGCGCGCCGGCTCGATCTCGTCGATCAGCGCGATGGCGCGCGGCTTGGGCGCGCCGGACAGGGTCCCGGCGGGGAAGGTGGCGACGAGCGTGTCCAGCGCGGTCGCCCCCGGCCGCAGGTGCCCGACGACGGTCGACGTGATGTGCATGATGTGCGAGTACCGCCGCACCGCCATGAACTCGAGCACCTCGACGCTCGTCGGCTCGCACACCTTGACCAGGTCGTTGCGCGACAGGTCGACGAGCATGACGTGCTCCGCCCGCTCCTTCGGGTCGGCCAGCACCTCGTCGGCCAGCGCCTTGTCCTGCTCCGGGGTGGCGCCGCGCGGCCGCGACCCGGCGATGGGGAACGTCACCGCCTGGCCGGCCGTCACCTTGACCAGCGTCTCCGGGCTGGAGCCGACGACGGCGAAGTCGCGCCCGTCGGCGTCCTGGAGCTGCAGGTAGTACATGTACGGGCTCGGGTTGATCGTCCGCAGCACCCGGTAGACGTCGAACGGCGACGCCGGGCAGTCGAGGTCGAGGCGCTGGCTGAGCACCACCTGGAACACGTCGCCGTCGGTGATCGCCACCTGGCCGGCGCGGACGAAGTCCTCGTACTCCTCGCGGCTGGTGCGGAACTCGAGCTCCGGCTCCGGGGCGTCGGGGTCGAGCACGGCGACGCCCGGGTCGGCGGAGCGTGCCAGCAGCGCCTCCATCGCGTCGAGCCGCGCCACCGCGTCGGCGTGGGCCTCGTCGACCCGCTGGTCGGTCGCGTCGGCGTTGATCGCGTTGGCGACCAGCCACACCGCGCCCTCGTGATGGTCCACCACCGCCAGGTCGCCGACGAGCAGCAGCGCCAGCTCGGGTGCACCGAGCTCGTCCGGCGCCTCCGCCGGCAGCGTCGGTTCCCACTGGCGCACGATGTCCCAGCCGAGCACGCCCACCAGACCGCCGGTCAGCGGAGGCAGCCCCGGCACCGCGGGGGTGCGCAGCACCTCCAGGGTGCGGGCCAGGACGTCGAGCAGCGCGCCGCTCGTCGGCACGCCCACCGGGACGTCACCTGCCCACACCGGGGCGCCGCCCCGGGCGGTGAGCGTCGCGCGCGAGCTGACGCCGACGAAGGAGTACCGGTCCCAGGTGCCGTCCGAGCCGGCCGACTCGAGGATGAACGTCCCCGGCCGGCCGCCGGCCAGCGCACGGTACAGGCCCACCGGTGTGGTGCCGTCGGCGAGCAGCCGGCGCACCACCGGGATCACGCGGCGACCCGGCGCCAGCGCCCGGAACTCGTCGAGCGACGGCCACGTGGCACCCCAGGCGAGGTGCACCACCCCGGTCTCGGCGGTGGTCAGGCTCATCCCCGCTCCCCGACGACGACCGGCAGCGGCCCGCCCGCGTCGAAGCACGACCGAGCGCCGGTGTGGCAGGCGGGACCCACCTGGTCCACCTCGACCAGCAGCGCGTCGCCGTCGCAGTCCAGGCTCACCGCCTTGACCCACTGCACGTGCCCGGACGTGTCGCCCTTGCGCCAGTACTCCTGGCGCGACCGGCTCCAGAACGTCACCCGGCCGCCGGTCAGCGTGCGGTGCAACGCCTCGTCGTCCATCCAGCCGACCATGAGCACCTCGCGGGTGTCGTGCTGCTGGACGACGGCGGCGACCAGGCCCGCGTCGTCGCGCTTGAGGCGAGCGGCGACCGCGGGGTCGAGTCCGGGTTCCGGCGTGGCTGTCTCGGGCACGGCCCGATTCTCCCACGCGCCCTCCCGGCCCCGTTGCGTCCGAGCACGTGGGCGCCCCGGCGCCCGTTCGCTCGGACGCGGCGCGACGAGCTCAGCGGACGGTCACTCCCGCGGCGTGCAGCGCCGCCTTCACCTCGCCGATCGTCAGGGTCCGGAAGTGGAACACGCTCGCCGCCAGCACCGCGTCCGCACCGACGCGTGCCGCCTCGACGAAGTGCTGCGCCGTGCCGGCGCCGCCGGAGGCGATGAGCGGCACGTGCACCGCCGCCCGCACCTCGCGGATCATCTCCAGGTCGAACCCCGCCTCGGTGCCGTCGGCGTCCATCGAGTTGAGCAGGATCTCGCCGGCGCCCAGCTCGGCCGCCCGGGCAGCCCAGGCCACGGCGTCGAGGCCGGTCCCCCGCCGTCCGCCGTGCGTCGTCACCTCGTAGCCCGACTCGGT
>CAZFTZ010000416.1:0-3145 GCA_964521875.1 uncultured Cellulomonas sp.
GCAACAACGTCACGATCGACTGGACCCTGCGCGAGAACGTCCGCGCCCAACTGCGAGTGCTGGTCAAGCGCATCCTGCGCAAGCACGGTTACCCGCCGGACAAGCAGGAAAAGGCGACACAGACGGTGCTGGAGCAGGCTGCGCTGCTGTCGGCGGAATGGGCGGTGGCTTGAGAGGGGCGCCTGACCACAACACGCAGCTAACGGTGCTTCGCCGCGGCTGATGCTCGCGTTAGGGGACGCGAGAGTGTGCCGTGGATACTTACGAAGTAGGTCCAGTGGACAAGTTCGACCGCATCTTCCAACTGCACACGCTTCTCTCCTCGCGCCGAACCGCCATCCCGCTCGAGGATCTGATGGCGCGGCTCGAATGCTCCAAGAGCACGTTGCATCGGGCCATCAATGCGTTGAAGGACAATCTAAACGCGCCGGTCGTTTTCGATGCAGAGGCGGGTGGCTACAAGTACGATCGCACGGGCGCCGGCGATGCGTACGAGTTGCCTGGGCTATGGTTTTCGCCGGTCGAGCTTCAGGCGCTCGCAATCATGCGACGTTTGCTGAAGGATGCTGGTGGCGGTCTTCTTGAAGAACACCTGAGCGCACTGTCGAAGCGCCTCGATGAGCTCACGAAACACCGCCGTCTCAACCTCGGCGAAGCGGCAAGCCGTTTGCGATTTCCATCGATCGGGGCGCGTCCGGTTGGAAAAGCATTCGACACTGTCGCAACGGCGACGCTGCAACGAAAGAAGCTCTGGATCGAATATCACGCGCGAAGCACGAACGAGCGATCCGAGCGAACAATTTCTCCGCAACGCATCGCTCACTATCGCGAGACCTGGTATCTCGATGCCTGGGACGAGGATCGCAATGCGCTGCGCAGTTTTTCGATCGATCGAATCTTGAGGGCAACGACTCTCGATCAGCCTGCATTCGATGTTCCGGAGGCTGAGCTCGACGAGCACTACGCTAGCGCCTACGGTATCTTCGGCGGCAAGGCCGACAAGGTCGCGGTGCTGCACTTTTCGGCCGAGGGTGCGAAGTGGGTGGCGGACGAGAAGTGGCATCCGCAGCAGGAATCCGCTTGGTTGCCCGATGGCAGGTATGAGTTGCGGATTCCTTACCGGGAGCCGCGAGAGCTCGTTATGGACATAATGCGACACGGCTCGAACGTCGAGGTCGTCTCGCCGCCCGAGTTGCGCGAACAGGTTCGCCAGGAGCTCAAGGCCTCCCTTCGGCGCTACGAGTAGATGCGATACCCGCCCGGATCACCACAGATCTGATCGCCGGCATCTGCCCAGTGTCATGTTCTGACACCGGCGATTGTTTGAATCACGCCCGTTCCAGCAGTGACGGGACGAGGTGTGATGTATGGCACATGTTTTTCGACGAACGAGCCGCGCGGCACCCGTGCCGCGGACCTTCGCGGAAGCCCACTTTTACGGAATGGAAGCCACTTCCCGGCTGCGCGAACGCCTGGCTGGTAGGTTGCGATCTCTAATCGCCGTTGCTCGCGGCGACATCAACGAAGTGGCAGTAGCGTTGGGCATGCTGCCCTGGAAGGTCCGGCAGATCGCGGACGGTCACGCGGACCCGACCCTCGGTGAAATCGGGCGCATCGCGAGCCAATGCGGCGAGCCGATCGAGGCATTCATGGGGAAGCTTCTGAACGAAGCGACGGAGCGCAAGCGGCGGTCGCCACCGACCGTCCAGGTCGCTCGCTGAGCGTCGCCTGCGCACACAAGAGATCGAATGTACAAGTCGCAACAAGGAATCATCTACTCGGCATCCGATTTGGTCGCGTTCCTCGAATGCGAGCATTCCACGACTCTGGACCTGATCGATCTGGAGCAGCCCATCGCGCGGACCGAGGACGATGACGAATCGAAACTACTCCACGAGAAGGGGCTGACCCACGAGCGTCAATACTTCGAGCGACTGCACAGTCAGCACACGACGATCGCAGATCTGTCCTCGATCAAATCGCGCGACGATCGCATCGAGGCAACGATCGATGCCATGCGTCAGGGTGTCGAGATCGTCTACCAAGGCGCATTGCGCTCCGGAAATCTGATCGGCTATCCCGATTTCCTTCGGAGAGTCGCGGGTCGCTCGAACTTCGGTGCTTGGAGCTACGAAGTTGCCGATACGAAACTGGCTCGATCGGCCAAGGCCAAGTTCATTGTGCAGCTATCGGCGTACTCGCAGTGCCTGCATGAAGTGTTGGGAGTGCAGCCTGCGATGATGCACGTGGTGCTGGGCGACCTGACGGAACTCAGCTATCGCTATCAGGACTACACGCGCTATGTCGCTCAACTGCGCAGGCGGTTTGAATCGCGTTTGCGTGCCGAAGCGGCAGAGACCTACCCAGATCCGTGCGAGTACTGTGATCTGTGCAAGTGGCGTGAGGTCTGCGAAGAGCGTCGCGTCAACGACGATCACCTGTGCCAGGTGGCGAACATTACGAAGATCCAGACGCGGCGGCTGCAAGCGGCTGGCATCACAACGCTCAAGGCGCTCGGTGAGTTGGACGACACGGTTTCGATTCCGCGTGTGAATCCCGAAGCGCTGGCTCGGATCCGCAATCAGGCGCGCCTGCAGCTCAGCGCGAGAATCGATGGCGGCCGGAAAGTTGAGCTGCTCGACGCGGGCGAAGAGGGTCGAGGGTTCGCGCGTTTACCGCGACCCAATGAAGGAGACCTGTTCTTCGATATGGAAGGCGATCCGTACGAAGTGGGCGGGCTCGAGTATCTGTTCGGTGTTTACTACTTCGAGCGCGGCCAGCCGAAGTTCAAAGCGTTCTGGGCTCACTCCCGAGCGGAGGAGAAAACCGCGTTCGAAGAATTCATGGACTTCGCGACAGCGCGCCTGACGCAGTATCCCGATGCTCACATCTACCACTACGCGCACTACGAGCCGACTGCGCTCAAGCGGCTGATGTCGATGCACGGAACTCGAGAGGCCGATCTCGACAACCTGCTGCGGCGACGCAAGCTGGTCGATCTATACAAGGTTGTGCGTGAAGCCATTCGCGTTTCCGAACCGAGCTACTCCATCAAGAACATCGAGCACTTCTATCTCGAGAAGCGCGAAGCCGAAGTCACGAGCGCCGGTGCCAGCATCGTGTACTACGAGCGCTGGAAGGAAAC
>CAZFTZ010000417.1:0-3030 GCA_964521875.1 uncultured Cellulomonas sp.
CGTCCACCCGGCCCGGGTGCATGAAGCCGAGCGCGGCGCGCTCCGCACGGCTGCGGTGCAGCAGGTCGTCGCAGGCCGCCAGCACCGCGTCGACCGGCAGCTCGGCGGCGTCGATCCTCGACCGGTCGTAGCGGTCCAGGCCCAGCACGTGCGCGGTGACGCTGGTGATGGTGCCGGCCAGCCCGACGAGCGTCGCCGTCCGGCCCACCGGGACCACGCGCATCGCGGCGTCGAGCGCGCGGGCGACGTCGGCGCGGGCAGCCGCGACCTCGTCGTCTGCCGGCGGGTCGGAGCGCAGGTGACGCTCGGTGAGCCGGACCGAGCCGACGTCCATCGACTGCGCCGCGCACGGGGTGTCGTCGCCGAGCACCAGCTCGGTGGACCCGCCGCCGAGGTCGACGACGAGGAACGGTCCCGGGTACCTCGCGCCGAGCACCCCGACCGCGCCCCGGAACGAAAGCGCCGCCTCCTCGTCACCGCTGACGACCTCAGGGTCGACGCCGATCGCCGCGCGGATGCCGGCGACGAACTCGTCGCGGTTGCGCGCGTCCCGGGTGGCGGAGGTGGCGACGAACCGCACCGCGTCGACGCCGAGGTCCTCGCAGCGCGCCGCGAACTCGCGCGTCTGCTCGATCGTGCGGGCCAGCGCCTGCGGGGCGAGCTCGCCGGTGCGGTCGACGCCCTGGCCCAGCCGGACGATCACCGCGTCGCGCTCCACCTCGACCAGCCGGTCGTCGACGACGTCGGCCACCAGGAGCCGGATGGTGTTCGTCCCGCAGTCGATGGCAGCCACTCGCGTCACCGCGACATGGTGCCATCGACCACCGTCGCGCCTGGAATCGGCGGGCTCAGCAGCGGCAGCGGTCGGGACGCCAGGTGCCGGCGACCAGCTCCAGTGTTTCGTCGCCGATCGGGTTGACGCCCGGCCCTGCCGCGAGCGCGTGCGCAGCCAAGGCGTGCAGGCACTTGACGCGATCCGGCATCCCGCCGGCCGAGATGCCCTCGATCTCCTCGACGTGACCGAGCTCCTCGCGGTCGGCGAGGTACGCCTGGTGCGCCGCGCGGTGGGCCGCGCGCAGCTCGTCGTCCTCCGCGATCCGAGCGGTCATCGCCTTCATGATCCCGGTCGCCTCGAGGGCGCTGATCGCGGCCGTTGCCGGTGGGCTGGTGAGGTAGTACAGCGTCGGGAACGGGGTGCCGTCGTCGAGGCGCGGCGCGGTGACCACGACCGTCGGCCGCCCGCACACGCACCGTGCGGCGACGCGCACCACGCCGCGCGGCACGCGGCCGAGCTGCTCGGCGAGCACGTCGAGGTCGGCGGCATCGATGGTCACCCCACCATTGTCGCCGCTGCCGTCAGGGGGTCGCGGCGGGGGACGACGAGCCCGTGGAGTCGTCGGACGGCTGGGCCGTGGGCTCGTCGGACGCCTTGTCCGCACCCTGGACGGACAGCCAGACCTTGCCGTACCACGGAACGTCCGGAGTCGTGGGCGCCGCGGGGGTCACCACGGGGGCAGGCGCCTCGCCGGGCACGGTCTCCGGGTCGACGACGCGCCACGCGGTCTCCCCCGGCATCACGAAGCTCAGCCGCTCGCGCGCCTGGGCCGTGATGTAGGCCGGGTCGTCCCAGCGGGAGAGGTCGGCGTTCAGGTCGTCGTTCTCCTGCTGCGCGGCGGCCACCTGCGCGCGCAGCGCATCGACGGCAGTCTTCTCCGCCAGGTAGGAGTGCAGCGTCGGGTAGACCAGCACGAACGCCAGCAGCGCGACGATCCCGAGCACCATCGCCCGGGCACTGATCAGCTTGGGCGTCTTCGCGCGAACCCGCTCCACGCGCGGACCCACCCGGCCCGGGCCCGACGAACCACGCTGCGGACCCGGTGGTGGCGTGGCCGCCGCCGGCCGGGGCGCGCGGGGGCGCGGCCCGGCGCCGGCCGACGAGGCGCGCGAGGTGGGCATGCCGACGATTCTGCCCGCGGCGGTCGCCAACCCCGCGGACCCCCTCCCCCCGCGCGTTGCCTCACCCCGATCCCGCACGAAGGATGCGCTCGCTGCAGGGGCGGAACGCACGACGTCCGAGCAGGCGCTCGGCCTGCCCGGACGTCGTGGAGAGAAGGAGGTCAGGCCTTCTTGAAGCGGGGGAACGACGAGGCGCCGGCGTACACCGCGGCGTCGTCCAGCTCCTCCTCGATGCGCAGCAGCTGGTTGTACTTGTTGATGCGCTCGCCGCGGGCCGGGGCACCGGTCTTGATCTGGCCGGCGTTCGACGCGACCGACAGGTCGGCGATCGTCGTGTCCTCGGTCTCGCCGGAGCGGTGCGAGGTCATGGTGCGGAAGCCGTTGCGGTGGGCCAGCTCGATCGCGTCGAGCGTCTCCGTCACGGTGCCGATCTGGTTGAGCTTGACCAGCAGCGCGTTGGCGGCCTTCGTCTCGATGCCGCGGGCCAGGCGCGTCGGGTTGGTGACGAACAGGTCGTCGCCGACGATCTGCACCTTGTCGCCGATGCGCTCCATGAGCGCCTGCCAGCCCTCCCAGTCGTCCTCCGCCAGCGGGTCCTCGATGGACACCAGCGGGTAGGCGTCGATCAGGCCCTCGTAGTACTCGATGAGCGCCGCGGACTGCAGCTGCTGGCCCTCGAACGCGTACTTGTCGTCGGAGAAGAACTCGGTCGACGCCACGTCCAGCGCGAGCGCGACGTCCTTGCCCGGCACGTAGCCGGCCTTCTCGATCGCCGAGACGATCAGGTCGAGGGCGTCGCGGTTCGACGGCAGGTTGGGGGCGAAGCCGCCCTCGTCGCCCAGGCCGGTGGCCAGGCCCTTGCCCTTCAGCACCGACTTCAGCGAGTGGTACACCTCGACACCCGCGCGCAGCGCCTCCTTGTAGGTCGGCAGACCGATCGGGGCGACCATGAACTCCTGGATGTCGACGTTGGAGTCGGCGTGCGACCCACCGTTGAGGATGTTCATCATCGGGACCGGCAGCAGGTGCGCGTTCGGGCCACCGAGGTAGCGGAACAGCGGCAGGTCGGCCGAG
>CAZFTZ010000418.1:0-5452 GCA_964521875.1 uncultured Cellulomonas sp.
TGCGCCGCACTGCTCGCGCACACCGACCGCGCCGCGCCGGAGGTCCTCGCCTCCGGTCCGGACGGGGCAGCGCTCGCCGACCCGGGCGCCGCCACGGCCTCGCCGAGCCCGGCGGCGACCGGCCTGGATCCCGAGCTGCAACGGCGGTTCGACGACGCCGCGCGCGCCGCCGCCAAGGCGGGTGTGGCGCTCACCATCACGTCCGGCTGGCGCAGCGCCGCCGAGCAGCAGGACCTGGTCGACGAGGACCTGGCGACCTACGGCTCGGCAGCCGAGGCGCACCGCTGGGTGCTCCCACCCGACAAGTCCGCGCACGTGCAGGGCCTGGCGATCGACATCGGCCCGGCGTCCGGCGCCGCGTGGCTCGGCGAGCACGGTGCGCAGTTCGGGCTCTGCCGCACCTACGCCAACGAGCCGTGGCACTTCGAGCCGGTGATCGACCCGGGCGGCACCTGCCCGGAGCCCGCGCCGGACGCGTCGGCCGGTTGGTGAGTGCTAAATGGCGTGGAACCGCGAGTCGTACTCGTTGGCCATGCGCACGATCATCCCGTCGTAGTGGAACTGGTCGCCGGGCTGTGGCGCGGGCGGTTCATCGACAACTCTCACCGGACGGCCGAGGTTGGTGAAGTCGAGGACCGTGACGCCGATCGCGTCGAATCCGGTGCCAGTAGTGCCGTCCCGCCGCGGCAGCTCCTCGATCTTGTCGAGAACGGCCAGTGTGTCGTGAGGCTGATTGTGACGAGTGACCTGAAGCCGGAAGTCGCTCAGGGGGCGGTTGTTCGAGGTGGACGTCGCGAACTCCTCGGCTCCGTTGACCTGGACGTATCCGATTGCAAGGGCGTTGGTCGACGAGCCGTGAACACATAGATGCGACGAGTTGAGCTCGTCGTACAACCGCGGGAGCGCGCCCGTGTGCTTGGTCATCGTCGCCTTCGCCTCGAGGGCGACGAGCACCGCGCTGACGACGACGGGCCCGACTGGGATATCGGGAAGGCTCTCGAGAAGGGCACGCTGCTCCGCGTCGAGTGGAATCGGCGTGCTGTCGGCGAGGGTCCGGAAGGACGCACGGCGCGTCGGCTGTGACTTATCCGGGCGTCCGATCACGAGGTCGAGCTTCTTCTCGCGGCTCGTCCGGAAATCGCGCAACGAGCAGTTGATACCGATCACGACCTTCCCGTCCTCCGCGTGGCGCCGCAAGAGTGCGGAGTGGGCGAGCAGGTCGAACGCGACGCCCCAGCATCCGACTTGGGAGTGCTTGTCGGAGCGCGAGTTGTACTGCCAGACGTTCCCGAACCGGTCGGGCAACTTCGGTGTCGCCAGGTAGGCGGCAAGGATCTGTGGGCCGAACACGCTCAGACCGTACCGGTGAGACTCTCCGCTCCGGGCTCAGCTCACGGAAATCGCAGCGATGTGTGCTGCGACATCGTCGCGAAAACCCGGGTGCCGACCGAGATTGCCCTGCTCCAGACGGCTCTGGAAGCCCTGTGCGCCACGGACACTCAATGGCTCGGCGGCGTCGAGGTTCAGTTCGTCGGCCAGGTGCCTGTAGTCACGGTGAACGGGGAACTCCGACACGCCGGACACCACCTGAACCTGACCGCCCTCTCCCCAAGCAGCCGTCGGCCAGGACCGCGACGTTCGCGCCCACGGCTCGGCGCTCGCCACCACGTCCCCTGGTTCGGCCAGTCGGCCGGCTACCCACTGCGCAACTCCGACCGTGACGGCATTCCCGACGAGCTTCCATCGGGGCCCGTTGCGCTTGGTCGTCAGGCCGTCGACCGCCGTCCAGCCGCGGTCGAAACCTTGCATCGCTTCGGCGTCCTCGATCGTCGGCTTGAGGAATCGTCTGCCGAGCGATCCGTTGGGAAGCCACACAGCGGGCGGTGACGGGATTCCGATCGTCGAGCCGCCCTTGAGGGTCGGCACGGCGTCCTGTGCCCAACCGAGTCCCCCGCGGCCCTCCGTCCAGTAGAAGCCGAAAGCATCGTCGGCCAGCTCCTGCGCCGAACGCTCACCGGCGTCGTCGGCGAACAACACCTGGCGAGGATCAACCTCCACAGAGGCCAGCAGAATCACGCGCCGACGGCGCTGCGGTACTCCGGTGAACCGCGAGTCGACGACGCGATAGGCCCACCGGTAGCCGAGCGCCTCGATCTCGCGGATGAGGTAGTCCATTGCTCGCCCGCGATCGAGGGCGAGCATGTTGGGCACGTTCTCGATGAGGAGCGTGGGCAGCGTCCGAGACTCCTTGACGAGGTTGAGCACCTCGAAGACGTGCTTCACGAGGCCGGAGTTCACTCCGTCGATCCCTGCCGTGCGGCCAGCCTGGGACAGGTCCGTGCAGGGGAAGCCCGCAGTCACCAAGTTCGCCTCGGCAGGCAGATCACGAAGCTGCCGTACGTCCGGATGGAGCTCCACGTCGGGGAACCGCGTGGTGAGGACCTGCTTCGCCGGCTCCCACCACTCGCAGAACATGGTCGTCGCGACCTCATGCCCGAGCGCTCGCTGGAACCCGAGCTCGATCCCACCGATCCCCGCGAACAACCCGGCGATACGGAACGTCGGGCTGGCCACGTGAACCTCCGCTGATCGGTCTGCTGGGTGCGACGGTACGCGACTGGGTTCGAGAACTCGAGCGACGCTCCGTGCCGATCAGGACGCTAGGGCCGACCACCCACACGGGTGGCAGCCACCGCGCCGGCGACCCGCTCTGCGGCCTCGTCGGGCACCTCGTGGCTCCAGACCCTGACCACCGACCACCCAGCCGCCACCAAGCGCTCGTCGGTGTCGCGGTCCCGAGCGACGTTTGCCGCGAGCTTCGCAGCCCACCACTCGGCGTTCGACTTGGGCATCGTCGCGTGCTCCGGGCAGCCGTGCCAGAAGCACCCGTCCACGAACACGGCAACGCGGGCACGTGGGAACACGAGATCGGCTCGCCGACGCATCCCGACGACAGGAGCGCGGTCGACGAGATACCGCATGCCACGGGCATGAAGCAGCGTGCGCAGCGCGACCTCAGGCGCGGTGTCACGACGCCTGACCGCGCGCATCCTCCGTGCCGTCGCCTCGTCGAGCGGAACGGGACCGGCCATGAGGTCGAGTCTGCCGCTGATCGCCACCTACCGGGTGTGAGGATGGCGCCGTGCCCACCGGTGACCTGCTCGACGTGCTGCTCGCCGGCGGGCGCCGCGCGGACCGGGTCACGCACGTGCGGCACCTGGCGGCGCGCGAGGGGCGGCCGGTCGACTGGCCGGAGTGGGCGGACCCGGACCTCGTCGGCGGCTACCGCGCGCTGGGGGTCGAGCGGCCCTGGGCGCACCAGGCGCAGGCGGCGCAGGCGGCGTGGACGGGTCACCACACGGTGGTCGCCACCTCCACCGGGTCCGGCAAGTCGATGGCCTTCTGGCTGCCGGCGCTGTCCGCGGTGCGGCACTCGGCGGCGCGAGCGGCCGCCGCGCCGGGCCGCATCGAGAACCTGGGCCGCCGGGCGGCGACCCTCTACCTCTGCCCGACGAAGGCGCTGGCCGCCGACCAGCTGCACGCCCTGGAAGCCCTGCTGGCCGCAGCGAACGTCCGCGACCTGCGCGTCACCACGTGCGACGGCGACTCCCCGCCCGACGAGCGGCGCTGGGCCCGTGAGTACGCCGACGTGGTGCTGACCAACCCCGACTTCCTGCACTTCGCGGTGCTGCCGCAGCACGAGCACTGGTCGCGGCTGCTCTCGTCGCTCGCCTACGTCGTCGTCGACGAGGGCCACGCCTACCGGGGGGTGTTCGGCGCGCACGTCGGGCTCGTGCTGCGGCGGCTGCGCCGGCTGGCCGGCGCCTACGGCGCCCACCCGACGTTCGTCCTCGCCTCCGCGACCACCGCCGGGCCGGCCGTGAGCGCGGCACGGCTGATCGGCGTCGAGCCCGACGAGGTGACGGCGGTGGAGGACGACGCCTCCCCCTCCGGCCGGCGCACCGTGGTGCTGTGGCGTCCTCCGGAGCTGCCCGGTGGCGAGGCTCCGTGGTCCGCGCTGCTGCCCGACGACGACCCGTGGGGCCCCGTCGAGAAGCCCCGCCGCACTGCGACGGCCGAGGTCGCCGACCTGCTGACCGACCTGGTCGTCGCAGGCGCGCGCACGCTGGCGTTCACACGCTCGCGCCGCGGAGCCGAGTCGGTGGCGACCACGACGCGCGCCCACCTGGGCGAGGTGGACCACCGGCTGGAGGACCTCGTCTCGGCCTACCGCGGCGGCTACCTGCCGGAGGAGCGGCGCGAGCTGGAGCGGGCGATCCGCAACGGCGGGCTGCGGGCGCTGGCGACGACGAACGCGCTCGAGCTCGGTGTCGACATCACCGGGCTGGACGCGGTGCTCGTCGCGGGCTGGCCGGGGACGCGGGTGTCGTTCTGGCAGCAGGTCGGCCGGGCGGGGCGCGCCGGCAGCGAGGGGCTGGCCGTGCTCGTCGCGCGCGAGGACCCGCTGGACACCTACCTGGTGCAGCACCCGCAGGCGGTGCTCGACGAGCCCGTCGAGGCGACCGTCTTCGACACCGGGAACCCGTACGTCCTCGCCCCGCACCTGGCGGCCGCCGCCGCGGAGCGGCCGTTGCGGGCCGACGAGCTCGGGCTGTTCGGTCCCGGCGCGGAGACGGTGCTCGACGACCTCGTCGGGCGCGGCTGGCTGCGACGCCGCTCCTCGGGCTGGTACTGGACGCACCCGGAACCGGCGAGCCGGCTGACGGACCTGCGCGGCGCCGGTGGTGAGCCGGTGCGGGTCGTCGAGTCCGACACCGGGCGGCTGCTCGGCACCGTCGACGCCGGCTCGGCGGACTCGACGGTCCACCCCGGCGCGGTCTACGTGCACCAGGGGACGACGTACGTCGTCGAGGAACTGGTGCTGGAGGACGGGCTAGCGCTGGTGACCCGTCGTGACGTCGACTACGGCACCTGGGCGCGCTGGGTGACCTCGACCCAGATCCGCCGGGTGAACCAGGAGGTGGCGTGGGGGCCGGTCACCTGGGGCTTCGGCGCGGTGGACGTCACCAGCCAGGTGCTCGGCTATCAGCGCAAACGCCTGCCGGACCTCCAGGTGCTCGGCTCGGAGGACCTCGACCTGCCCGCGCGCACGCTGCCGACGACTGCGGTGTGGTGGACCGCGCCCGCCTCGGTGCTGTCGGAGGCGGGTGTGACGGCCGAGCTCGCCCCGGGGGCGCTGCATGCCGCCGAGCACGCGTCGATCGGGCTGCTGCCGCTGCTGGCGACGTGCGACCGCTGGGACCTCGGCGGGCTGTCGACCGTGCTGCACCCGGACACCGAGACGGCGACGGTGTTCGTCCACGACGGCTACCCGGGCGGCGCGGGCTTCGCGGAGCGCGGCTTCCGCCTCGGGGCGACGTGGCTGCGCGCCACCCGGGACGCGATCGCGGGCTGCGGGTGCTCCTCGGGCTGCCCCGGCTGCGTCCAGTCT
>CAZFTZ010000419.1:0-4796 GCA_964521875.1 uncultured Cellulomonas sp.
GCACGCGACGTACTGGGTCAGCGAGTGGCCCCGGGCGGCGGTGCACCCGGGCTTCCTGCAGCCGCTGTTGCTCGCGGACGTCGGGACGCTCAGTGTGCTGGCCGAGCCGCTGTCCACCGCCAAGGCGCTTCGGGAGATCCGCCGGGCCAAGGTGGAGCACGCCGCCGACGCCGCCCAGCGGGTCCGCATCGGGCAGATCGAGGACGAGGCAACCCGTGCCGAGGTCGCCGACCTCGAGCGCCGTGAGGCCGAGCTCGTGGCCGGGCACCAGGACCTTCGTTTCACGGGCCTGGTGACCGTTTCTGCGCCCGACGAGGCGACGCTGGCCGAGCGGTGCACGGCGATGGAGACGGCCGCGGCGCAGGCGATGTGCGAGGTGCGTCGGCTCGTCGGCCAGCAGGGCACCGCCTTCCTGGCCGCCGCACTGCCGCTGGCGCGGGGTGTGCTGTGAACCGCCGCGAGCCCGGCACGGTCCCCTTCCGCAGCAGGGCCGGCCGGTACTGGGCAGGTCCAGACCTGCAGCTGCCGGCGCATCGTGCCTCGTCGGCGGTGCTCGCCGGCGCCTACCCATTCCTGGCACCCGGGCCCGCCGACGTCGGTGTGCCGGTGGGGGCCGACGTCCTCGGCGGCGGGGTGTTCTGCTTCGATCCCTGGGCGCTGTACGAGGCGGGGGCGCTGACGAACCCGAACGTGCTGCTGGCTGGGGTGATCGGGCAGGGCAAGTCGTCGCTGGCCAAGTCCCTGGCGGTGCGGTCCATCGCCGCCGGACGCGCGGTGTACGTGCCGGGCGATCCCAAGGGCGAGTGGGCGGTCGTTGCCGAAGCCGTCGGCGGCTCCGTGCTGCGCCTGGGTGGCAGCTCGTCCACCCGGCTCAACCCGCTGGAGGTGGGCCAGTCCGGCGCGGGGGAGGGAGCCCGGTCGCGGCTGCTGGCGGCCGTCGCGGCGGTGACGCTGCATCGGGACCTGACCGCCGCCGAACAGGGGGCACTGGACGCCGCGGTGACGCAGGCCGCCCGCGCCGCCGCCCGGCCGACGATCCGGCACGTCGTCGACGTCTTGACCGCCCCAGACCGACGGGCCGCCCGCGGCGACGGCGTGCCGGTGGAGGACCGGCTGGCCGACGGACGGGACCTGGTGCACGGGCTGCGGCGTCTGGTGCACGGGGACCTGGCGGGCATGTTCGACGCCCCCAGCACCCAGCGCCTGGACCCGGACGCTCCGATGGTGGTGCTGGACCTGTCCGCGCTCGGGTCCGACGACGACGCCCTGGCGGTGGCCGCCACCTGCGCGGCCGGCTGGCTGGAAGGCGCGCTGGCCGCCTCGTCGGCGAAGCGCTGGGTGATCTACGACGAGGCCTGGCGCCTGCTGCGTCACCCCGGACTGGTGCGCCGGATGCAGGCCCAGTGGAAGCTCTCGCGCGCCTACGGCATCGCGAACCTGCTCGTCGTGCACCGGCTGACGGACCTGGACGCCGTCGGGGCCGCGGGCTCAGAGGCGCGGGCGCTGGCCGAGGGACTGCTGGCCGACTGCTCGACCCGGATCGTCTACCGGCAGGAGTCCGACCAGCTCGCCGGCGCAGCCGCCGCCCTGGGCCTGACCGGTCCGGAGCGCGAGCTGCTACCCCTGCTGCCGCGCGGCACCGGACTGTGGAAGCTGCCGCGCACCACCCATGTGGTGCGTCACGTACTCACCGCGGTCGAGACGCCGCTGGTGGACACCGACACCGCGATGCGCGAGAGCCGGTGAGTCCCGATGCGCGAACCCGACGTGACCCGGCTCGCCGGGCAGGCCACCCTCGGCGGACTCCTCGTCGACCCGACACCCCTTGCTGAGATCCGCCGCTGGCTGCGGCCGGGCGACTTCGCCGGCCTCTGGCACGAGTGGGTCTACACCACCGTCCTGGAACGGCACACGGCCGGCGAACCGATCGACCCCGTCGCGGTCGGCGCAGCCATGGTCGAACGCTTCGGCGCCCGGCTCGCCGACCAGCCGCGGCTGCACACCCTGCTGTCCTCGACCCCGCACACCGCACATGCCGTGGCGTACGCGCGCATCGTCCTGGACGGCGGGCTGCGCCAGGAGGTGATCGGTAACGGGGTGCTGCTGCGCGCCGGCGCCCTCCAGACGGTGCTCGACGGCACCCCGGCGCCACTGATCTCGACCTGCAACGTGCTCGACGCCGGCCTGGACGCCGCCGCGTCCCGCTGGGCCGCGGCGACCGGCCAGCCGCACGACGACGTCGTCGTGCCGCTCGCGCTGCGGGCGGCGGCCCACAACGTCGACGCCCGCGAGAGCGCAGCCCGCTACCTGGAGGCCAACCCTGCACGCGATGCCGTCGCCGAGCAGCAGCACGTCGTCGAACTCGTCGGCACGCTCATCGCCCAACCCGCCCACATCCCCGAGGTTCGCGACTGGCTGCCGCCCTCCCGGATCGCCGACCCAGCCTGGCGCCTGATCTACGCCGCGACGATCGAGCTGTCCGAGCTCGGCGCGCCCATCGACCTGGTCACCGTGGCCGCCGCCACTCGCCGCTACGCCCACCACGGCCCGGCACTGCCCGAGCTCGACGAGCTGCGCGACGCCGTCGAGGCCGGCTGGGCCGCCTACCCGCCACAGGTGCTGCGCACCGTGGCCGGAGACCAGATCCGCCACCTGGCCGACATCGGCGCCGACCAGCTCAACCAGGCCGCGAACAACCCAGGCGTCCAGATCGCCGACATCGCCGACACCGGGCACGTCATCACCGCCACCCTGCGGCGCACCGCCGCCGCCCTGTCCGGCACCGCCGTCACGACGCCGGCCGCGGTGGTGGCGCCCGTGCTGCGGACCGCGGGAGTGCGGCGATGACCCCGCAACGCCCGCCGGTGCGACCGGCAGCCAACGGCGGCCCCGACCTGACCGGGTGGGCGCTGACCGCGCTCGGAGCGCTGCTCGCCCTCGCCGCGATCATCTGGGCCGGGGCCGGGTTGGCATGCCTGGCCACCCGACGGCCCCTTCCGGACGGCGGACTGTCGGCCGCACTGACCTCGCTCGCACGCGCCGACAACCCGGCCGCAGCCTGGCCGACACCGTCCCAACTGCCGGGGCCCGTCGCGTACTGGTCGGCCACCGCGCTCGTCGTCGTCCTCCTGACCGCCGCCGGACTCGCGGGTTGGCACCTGTACCGCCGCGTGGCCGGGACTTCCCGCAGCGACGGCGACCGGCTGCGGCGCCTGCCCGGCATGGCCGACCCCTCCGAGGTGCACCAGGTCGCCGGACGACGAGCCCTCCGCTCCCGCGCCGCCGTCGTCCGCCCGTCCCTGGACTCGACTGCGGAACCCGAACAGGTCGGCTACCGCCTCGGAGCGCTGCGCGGCCGCGACCTGTGGTGCACCGTCGAGGACTCCGTGCTGCTCGTCGGCCCACCCCGCCAAGGCAAGGGCATGCACCTGGTGATCCCGTGGGTCCTCGACGCCCCCGGCCCCGTCGTCGTCACCTCCACCCGACCCGACACCCTCACCGTCACCCTGCGCCACCAGCGACGACGCGGGAAAGTGGCGATCTTCGACCCCCAACGACTGGCCGGCCTACCCGGCGGGCTGGCCTGGTCACCGGTGCGCGGCTGCGAAATCCCACGCGTCGCACTGGTCCGCGCCCGGGGACTGGCCGCCGGCGCGGGGTTCGGACGCACCGTCTCCGACGCCGACTTCTGGGCCGGACAGACCGAGGCCGCCCTGCGCTGCCTGCTGCACGCCGCCGCCCTCGACGGCCGCCGCGCCGTCGACCTGTACCGGTGGTCGCTCAACCCGGCCACCGCCGAGGACGCCGTGACCATCCTCAACCGCACCTCCTCGGCCGAAGGCTGGGCCGACGCCCTCGACGCGGCGATCCACGCCGACCCCCGAACCCGCGACTCGATCTGGCTCGGCGTGCGCCAGGCGCTCGCGGCCCTCGCCGATCCCGACGTGCTCGCCGCCGTCGACCCCAAGCCCGGTCAGGAGTTCGACCCGGTCGCGTTCCTGCGCTCGTCGAACACCCTGTACCTGCTCGCCTCCGCGGTCGCCTCCGGCTCGTCGGCGCCGCTCGTCGCCGCGTTCGTCGAGGACATCACCGAGACCGCCCGCGCGCTGGCCGCCCGAGCCCCCGGCGCACGGCTCGACCCGCCGCTACTGCTCGCGCTCGACGAGATCGCCAACCTCACACCGCTGCCCTCCCTGCCCTCGCTCATGGCCGAAGGCGGCGGGTCCGGGATCACGACGCTGGCCGTGCTGCAGTCGCTGGCGCAGGCCCGCAACCGCTGGGGCGAGCACGCCGCCGACGCCATCTGGGACGCCGCCACCGTCAAGATCGTCCTCGGCGGACTGGCCAAGTACCGCGACCTGGACGACGTCGCCCGGCTGCTCGGGGAGATCGACGAGCTCGTCGAGACCCGCACCTCCGGACGCTCTGGGGAACGCTCGTCGTCGACATCAGTGCGCTCCGTGCCGGTGATGCAGGCCTCGGTGCTGCGGACCCTTCCATTCGGCACCGGGGTGCTGCTGCTGCGGCAGACCAAGCCCACCGTCATCGACCTACACCCGTGGACCGCCCGCCGCGACGCCGCAGTGCTGCGGGCCGACCGGGAGGCCGTCGAACACGCCACCGCTACCGAGACGGAGGTACCGATGTGATCGGGAAGGTCCTCGCCGGCGGGGTCGCCGTGGTCCTCGTCGTGCCGACCATCGCCGCGCTGGCCGCATTCGGCGTCGGCACGGACGCGCAGACCTGCATCTCGTCGGTCGTCGCGCCGGCCGACCCGGACCAGGTGCTGCCCGACA
>CAZFTZ010000420.1:0-2848 GCA_964521875.1 uncultured Cellulomonas sp.
CGCCCGCGGCATGCCGGACCTACCGGTGCAGGCGCTCGCCGGCGAGCAAAAGCTGGAAGAGGTGGTCGTCACCGGCACGCTGATGCACGGCGTGCTCGACATCGTGTCGCCGCTGCAGTTCGTGACTCGCAATGACATGAAGCGTACGAGCTACGCGACCGTCCAGGACGCGCTGAACGCATTGACTTTGAGTGGCGGTGGCGGTCAGAGCGAGGACTACGCGGGCAACGGAAATTTCGCGCGTGGGGTGGCGGCGAACCTGCGCGGACTCGGCTCCGGCGCCACGCTAGTCTTGATCAACGGACATCGCCAACCGTTTTCGGGCGCATTGGGCGACTTCGTCGATCTCTCGAGCATTCCCTGGAGCGCCGTCGAGCGCATCGAAGTTCTCCCCGACGGGGCCTCGGCGCTCTACGGCTCGGATGCAATCGCGGGCGTAGTCAACGTGATCATGCGCAAGGATCTGCAGGGCGCGGAGACGTGGGCACGCCTCGGGACAGCTCCGGGCGGCGCTGACGAGAAGCTCGTAGCACAACTGTTCGGCACAAATTGGGACAGTGGACGCTTCTTCTTCACGTACCAATATTCGGAACGTGGTTCTTTGGCGGCGAGCGCTCGCGCGTACTCTGCCGATACGGACAAGCGGCCTTCCGGCGGGACAGATCATCGCACCTTTCGCAGCAGCCCAGGCAACATCCTCGACCCGCGAACGCTGCTGCCCGCTTTTGCGATTCCTAGTGAACCGAGCGGCTCGATCCTCACCGTCTCGGATCTGATCCCCGGCGCAGTCAATCTCCAGAACCGGTATTCAACGTACGAGTTGCTGCCGGAGAAGCGCATGCACAGCGCATTTCTCAGCGGCTCCCAAGACCTGGGCGATCGTGTGCAAGTCTTCGCCGAGGGTCGCTACAGCGAGCGAAACATCGCACAGGAAATTTACGCGTTCGATCAAGTCCTGCCTGTTTCGGCGGCTAACCCGTACGCGGCGAAAGTGAATCCGTATCCGACTTCTCCGTACGTGTTCGTCGGCTATAGTTTCCTCGACACGCTCGGGCCCACGTCCGTCGATGCACGTACACGCACTTACAGTGGATCGCTCGGAATCAAGGCGGAGCTGTCGCAGACCTGGCGCTTGAATCTCACAGGCTCCTATGGGCGCGAGAGCGATCTCTCGCATACCAAGAATATTCCCAATCCAGCCGCGCTGAGCGCCGCGTTGAACTCCACGCAACTTGCGACTGCGTTCAATCCCTTTGGTGGCCTCAGCCAAAACAATCCGGCGGTCATCGATGCGATTCGCTGGACGCAAGTCGACTCCAGCACGTCCGCCGTTTCGTCAGGCACGGCGATAGTGGATGGCAGCGTGCTGTCGCTACCCTCTGGTGACGCGAAGCTGGCGGTAGGTGCGGAGTTGCGCAAAGAGCAGTTGGGTACTGTTGCGGGCGCAGGTATGCCGTTCGCAAGAACGATCAGATCTGCATTTACGGAGTTGTCGCTGCCCATCATCGGCGACGCCAGCGATCCCTACGCTGTTCCGCGTCTTGAGCTGTCGCTCGCGAATCGCTACGAGCGCTACAGCGACTTCGGTTCCACTTCGAACCCCAAGGTCGGCATTCGCTGGGCTCCCTCGGATAGCTTGAAGCTGCGCACCAGTTGGGGGACGTCGTTCAAAGCTCCGAAGCTGACTGACTTGCATGATGAATCGCACAATTTCGCTGCGCTGACTTCGTTCAGAGACCCAACGTCCGCGACAGGCTCGTCCATTGTTCTGATCAAGCAGACGAACAATCCCGATTTGAAGCAGGAAACGGCGAAGACATGGTCGGCGGGCGCCGACTTCGTCTTCAAAGCCCTGCCCGGTTCGAAGTTGTCGCTGACCTACTATTCGATCGATTACACCGACCGAATCGTCTTCCCAGGCCTCGCCTCGCCGACCGACATCCTCTTGCAGGAGGATCAATGGGCATCGGTGATCGACCGGCATCCCTCGTCAGCCGAAATCGATGCGATTTGCAGTGCCTCATACTTCAGAGGCGCAGCCGCCCAGTGTGGCTCGGCTCCCATCGCTGCAGTCGTCGACTTCGAATGGCGCAATCTCGCGAGCACGCGCGTCAAGGGACTCGATCTGAAGTTCGATCAAACCATCGACACAGCCGCGCACGGCACTTTCCAGTTAGGGCTTACTGGGGCGTACCTGTTGAGCTTCGATCAGGGGGTTTCAAAGAACGTGCCCCCCGTTGATGTGCGCGATACGGTTGGCAATCCTTTGGCGCTGAAGCTACGAGGTACGGCGGAGTGGTACCAGCACGGCCTGAACAGGCCTGGATTTGCCGTGGCTTTCACGACGGATCACGTAGGCGCCTACAGGAACATCGATGCCAGCTTGAACCGGGATGTCTCCGCGACGACGACGTTCGATCTGCAGTTGAGCTACCGCACCCGCGGGGACGTCGGCGTGCTGAGTGACAGCGAGATCGTGCTGAACGCGACGAACATATTCAATTCGGCGCCGCCGTTCGTGGATCGCGAAGAAGGTTACGACTCACTCAACTCGGAGCCCTATGGACGAGTCGTGAGCTTCAGCATCCAAAAGAACTGGTGAGAATCAAAAGGTGCGCAGCGCATCGGCGCCGCGCACCTGGGGGCAGAGGATCAACCCCACCAACCACCGTTTCCGTCATACAACCACGCGCCGATCAAACCCTTCGTCTCCGTCGACACCTCGCCGAACTCGACGAGCTCGCGAGCTTCCATGCCCTCGTCGTTGTTCTCAGCCGCGACATGCACGTCGTTCATCTCTGCTCTCCAAAACTGAACACCCTATCGAACACGCCGGGGAATATCAGTT
>CAZFTZ010000421.1:0-4841 GCA_964521875.1 uncultured Cellulomonas sp.
CACGCCGTCGTCGCGCACGTCAAGGGCCAGCTCAAGCCGGTGTACCGGCCGGACGTCACCGCCGCGCCCGCCAAGAAGCAGGTGGACGACGACATCGGCGACGACCTCGACCTGCTGCTGCAGGCCGCCGAGCTGGTGGTCACCACCCAGTTCGGCTCGACGTCGATGCTGCAGCGCAAGCTGCGCGTCGGCTTCGCCAAGGCGGGCCGCCTGATGGATCTGCTCGAGTCGCGCGAGATCGTCGGGCCGTCCGAAGGCTCCAAGGCGCGCGACGTGCTGGTCAAGCCGGACGACCTCGCCGGGACGCTGGCGCTGCTGCGCGGCGATCCCCCGCTCGACGAGCCGGACGACGTGGCGCAGGACTGGCACGACGACTCCGGTGAGGACTGGAACGACCGCTGAGCGGCGCGGCCTGGGCGCGGTGACCGCGTCCCCGGGCCACGGCGCGCGTCAGCCGGTGGGTGCGGTGCGCGGCACGACGACCGGGGGTTCGCCGGTCGGGGTGGGTGGCGCGGTGCGCTCGGGGGCGGCAGTGCCGGCGGCCGCGGCGACGCGGGCGGTCCGGTCGGCGACCTTCGCGGCGGACAGCGTGGGCGTGCCGGCGGCGATCTCCGGCAGCGCGTAGACCTTGTGCCCGCCGGTGCGGTCGACCGTGATCGGGGTCCACTCGACCCCGGTGACGCGCGCCGGACCGGCCTCACGGCCTTCGGCCGGGAACGCGCCCTGGCTCTCGACGTGCACCGTCAGCAGGATCCCGGAGTCGGAGTTCGCCACGCCGGTGGTGGTGGCGTCCTGGTTGGAGATGAAGTTGCCCAGGCCGTAGGCGACCCACATCCCCTCGCCGCGGGGCCCGCCGGCGAGCTTGGCGACCGGCTGCGGCACGTGCGCGTGGTGACCGATCACCAGGTCGATCACCCCGGAGTCGGCGAGCTGCTGGTCCACCTGCTGCTGCAGCGCGGTCGGCTCGGTCTGGTACTCGACGCAGCAGTGCACCGACGCGATGACGAGGTCCGCGCCGGCGGCCCGCGCCGCGGTGGCCTGCGCGACCATGTGCGGCACGTCGATCAGGTCGACCGACCACGGCTTGTCGGAGTCCACCGGCATGCCGTTGGTGCCGTACGCCGCGGCGATGTGCGCCACCGTGATCGTCTGGCCCGCTCGCTCGAGCGTGTAGAGCTGCGGCTGCGCCTCCTCGGCAGCGCTGCGCGCGGTGCCGGCATGCCCCAGGCCCACCGCGTCGAACGCGTCGAGCGTCGCCTGGATCCCGGCGAAGCCGCGGTCGACGGAGTGGTTGGACGCCGTCGAGCAGCCGTCCCACCCCTGGGCCTTCAGGGATGCGGCCAGCTGCACCGGCGCGGCGAACACCGGGTAGCCGCTCGGTTTGCCGGTCGGCGAGATCGGGACCTCCATGTGGCAGATCGCCAGGTCGGCGCCCTGTACCCAGGGATCCATCGCCGCCAGCTCGGCGGCGAAGTCGTAGCCGCCGTCGGCGGTCTTCGCGTCGGAGACCACCGGCTGGTGGGGGAGCACGTCGCCGGCAGCGACGATCGTGAACTCGGCGTCCGGGTCCGGCGTCGGGGTGGGCGTCGGTGTCGGGCTCGTCGCGGCGGTCGTCGGGCTCGTCGTGCTCGCGGGGCCGCCGCTTGCGGTCGCCGGTACGTCGTCACCGCGGGTCCGGGTCGCGGCGTACGTGGCGCCGCTCGCCGCCCCCAGCACGACGACGGCCGCGACGATCGCCGACAGCACCGGCCGCGGCCGGGACCGGGCGTGCCTCACGCGTTGCTCCTCTGTCAGGCGGCGTTCGCGAACCGGGGGTCGCGGCCGTGGTGTGGTCGAGGGTAGTGGCCACCGGCACCCGGACCGGCAGGCTCGGCGGGTGGTGGTGCCCGGCGGGGGCTCTCGTGGTTCGTCGTGCCCCTAGGCTGGCCGGGTGGTCGAGGCAGCCCCATCCCCGTGGAACGCGGCGAACGCGCTGACGGTGCTGCGCATCGTGCTGGTGCCGGTGTTCGTCGTCGCGCTGATGTGGGACGACGGGCGGACGACCGCGCTGCGCCTGCTCGCGCTCGCGCTGTTCGTCGTCGCCGCCGTGACGGACCGCGTCGACGGCTGGCTCGCCCGCCGGAACAACCTCGTGACCGACTTCGGCAAGCTGATGGACCCCATCGCCGACAAGCTGCTCATGGGTGCGGCGCTGGTCTGCCTGTCGATCCTGGGCGACCTGCCGTGGTGGGTGACCGTCGTCATCCTGGTGCGCGAGCTCGGCATCACCGTCATGCGGTTCTTCCTGCTGCGGTACCTGGTGCTGCCGGCGTCGAAGGGCGGCAAGCTCAAGACGGTGCTGCAGACGGTGGCGATCGGGCTGTTCCTGCTGCCGTTGGATCGTCTGCCGGGGTGGGTGCTCGTGGTCGCGTGGGTGCTCATGGCGGCAGCGGTGCTGCTCACGGTGGTGACCGGGCTGGACTACCTGCGCACGGCGGTGCGGGTGTGGCGCGGGGCGGCGAAGGGCCGGGCCGTCCCGGCGCAGGGCCGGTAGTGCCCGACGACGTCGCGGCCCGGCTGCTGGCGGCGCTCGAGGCGCGGTCGTGGACCCTGGCCGTGGCCGAGTCGCTCACCGGTGGCGCGGTGTGCGCCCGGCTGGTGGACGTCCCCGGGGCCTCGCGGGTGCTGCGCGGCGGGGTGGTCGCCTACGCCACGGACCTCAAGGCAGGCCTTCTGACGGTGCCCGACGAGCTGCTGGCCTCCCGCGGCGCCGTGGACCCGGACGTCGCCCGCGCGATGGCGGTGGGCGTGCGGGAGCGGCTCGGTGCCGACGTCGGGCTGGCGACCACGGGCGTCGCGGGGCCCGACCCGCAGGACGGGCAGCCGCCGGGCACCGTGCACGTCGCGGTCGCCACACCGACGGAGGTGGCCGTCGCCTCGTGGCGGCTGCCCGGTGACCGTGCGCAGGTACGCGCCGGGACGGTGCAGGGGGTGCTGCAGCTCGCGCTGGACGTCCTCGGCGGTCCCGGGGAACAGGACGCGACCACCCCGCGTTAGTACGGCCGTGATGGTCAACCGGCCCATGGGGCGACGCGACGGGGCACGTGTCAGCGCCGCACGGTACGGTGGACATCGTCCGGCAGACGTGCGAGCGGCTGTCGCGACGAGCGGTCGGACGGTGATGCCGGGCGCACGCCCGGCGAGTGACACGAAGGGGGGAGCCCACATGGTGGTCCTTCGACACCACATCGGTGATGTGCTGCGCGATGCACGGCAGCGTCAGGGGCGGACCCTCCGCGAGGTGTCGTCCGCGGCCCGCGTCTCTCTCGGCTACCTGTCCGAGGTGGAGCGTGGGCAGAAGGAGGCGTCCAGCGAGCTCCTGTGGAGCATCTGCGACGCGCTCGACGTGCCGATGTCGCTGGTGCTGCGCGAGGCGGCGGACCGGATCGCGGTCGCCGAGGGTCTGCTGATCCCGGACACGGTGCCGGTGGACCTGGCGTTCGACGGCTGGGGCCGGCGCGCGGAGCTGGCGCCGGTCGGCTGATCAGCCGCGCAGTGCCGGCTGGCACCGAGGGCACCAGAACACGGGGCGCTGCATCGGTGGCTTGCGCGCGCTTCCGCGCGCGATGAGGCCCCCGCACCGGACACATCGCAATCCTTCGCGCGCGTGGACGCGGCCCGGTGGCATGCCGGCACGCACCGCGCCGGCCATGAGCCGCCGCGCGGTGCGCAGCAGCGTCGCCGGGTCGCGCACCTCGTCGGCCGGCGTCCACGGCCACAGCCGTTCGACGAAGAGCGACTCCGCCATGAAGATCGTCCCGATCCCCGCGACCACGTGCTGGTCGAGGAGCACCTCCGCCACCGGTGTACCTGCCCGCGCGCGGTAGCGCCGGAGCGCCTCCACGATCCCCGGAGCCTCCGGCACGCCCGGCATGCCGCCGGGAGCGTCGATCCCGACCGGCCCGGACCGTCCCGGCGGCGTGCCCGACGCGGGTCCGTCGCCGGGGTCGAACGTGTCGTCCAGCAGGTCCGGGCCGAGCATGCCGACGAGCGTGTGCTCGTCGCGCGTGCGCACCACGTCGAGCATCCCCAGCAGGTGTCCGGTCGCCAGCCAACCGTCGCTCGCCAGCACCGCCCGCACCTCCGGTCGGCGCAGCGGGACGTGCGGGTCGTCGGCCCGCCGCACCCGCCACGTCCCGTCCATGCGCAGGTGCGTGCGTACCGTCAGGCCGCCGTCGATGCGCGTCAGCAGGTGCTTGCCGTAGGGCCTGGTGCCCAGCACCGTGCGCCCGACGAGGTCGACACCGCCGGCCGACGGCCAGCGGAGCTCGGCTCGCACCAGGGTGCGGCCGGCCAGCGCGGTGTCGAGCTGCGCCGCGGTGCGGCGCAGGATGTCGCCCTCAGGCACGGTCCCGCAGCCGCAGGCCGCTCGGTGTCGGGGTGAAGCCGGCCGCGACGAGCGCGGTGCCGAGGGTGCCGTGCAGCGCGCCACCGAGCACCGGCACACCGTCGACCTTGTCGATCGTCAGCCGGCCGGTGCGCCCTTCCCGCACCGCGTCGCCCAGGGCTTCCGCTGCCGCCGCCAGCACCGTGGGGTCGTCCCCGAACGTCAATGTGGTGCGGCCGCCCCGTTCCACGTACAGCGCCGGCGCCCCGTCGACGAGGACGACGAGAGCCCCCGCCTTCCGTCCCGGCCGGTGCCGCGGCTGCTCGCCCGCAGGCACCCGCGGGTCGGGCCAGGCGAGCGCCGCGCCGTACGGGTTTGCCGGGTCGGTCGCCGCAAGCACGACCACCAGCGGCTGCGACGCCGGGCCGGCGCCCGGGACGCGTCCGAACGCGCCGGCACCCTCGGCGGGGCCGTC
>CAZFTZ010000422.1:0-4515 GCA_964521875.1 uncultured Cellulomonas sp.
GGGCCGACGGCAGCGGATCGTCAGCGGAGCGGCGTCACCGTGCCGGTGAGGTACGGGCGCGAGCCGCCCTGCTGCCACACGGCGTAGCCGAACCCGTCACCCTCCGGCGCGACACGCACCGAGACGGTCGCCGGCAGCAGCAGCGGCTTGCTGAAGTCGGCGGTCCAGACGAACGTGTGCCCAGAGGCCGGCCCGACGTCGGCGAGCGCCCGCGCCGCGGTGTACATGCCGTGCGCGATGGCGCGGCGGAAACCGAACGGCCGTGCGGTGATGGCCGACAGGTGCACCGGGTTGTGGTCGCCGGACACCGCCGCGTAGCGCCGGCCGGTGTCGGCGGGCAGCCGCCAGGAGGCCGTCGGCACCGGCGGCAGCCACCGGGTGCGCTCGTCGTCCATCCCCTCCACGGCGTCCGGGGCAAGGGAGGCCAGGGCGTCCGTCCCCTCGGGCGCAGCGCCGGGGGTGCCTGCAACGTCCGCTCCCTCGGCCGCGACGTCAGGGGGTGTCGAGGCGGCGAGGTGGACGCCGCGGGCGAGGTAGGTCGAGACGCCCTGCCAGTCGGGCTCGTCCCACGCCGCGCCCGACGAGCCTGCGCGGCGCACCTCCGAGACGAAGTCCAGCTGCGTCCCCGACCGGTGCTGCCGCAGGTCGACGGCGCGCACGCGCAGGTCGAGCCGGTCGTCGCGCCACAGCGAGCGGTGCTGGGTCACGCGGTTGGCGACGTGGACCATGCCGACCGGCGGCAGGGGGAAGTCGGCGCGCGCCATCAGCGCCACCTGCAGCGGGAACACCATCGTGTGGACGAACCCCGCCGGCAGCCGGTCCGCGGCGCGCAGGCCGAGCAGTCCCTGGTAGGCCGACAGCCGCTGGGTGTCCACCGGCGCGTCGTGGACCGCGTAGGCGACGTCCGGCAGCGCGGTCGGCGCTGCCCCCGTCCGACGGGTCGCCGCAAGCCGTGCGCCAGCGACGACGGCGCGCGCGTACAGCCCGCCCAGCGTCGGGATCGACGGCAGCTCGACGTCCGTCGTCATGCGCCCACCATGTTCTGCCCGCACACCCGCAGCGTGCGCCCGACGATCCCGCCGGCGGCCGGTGACGCGAGGAACGCCACCGCCTCGGCGACGTCCACCGGCCGGCCACCCTGCTGCAGCGAGTTGAGCCGCCGGGCCACCTGCCGGGTCAGCGGCGGCATCCTCGCGGTCATCTCGGTCTCGATGAACCCCGGCGCCACGGCGTTGGCCGTGCCACCGAAGGGCACCAGCAGCGGCGCGGTGGCGCGCACCGCCCCGATGATCCCCGCCTTGGAGGCGGCGTAGTTCGTCTGGCCGCGGTTGCCGGCGATGCCACTGGTGGAGGCCATCGCGACGATGCGCGGGGCGTCGACGAAGTCGCCGCTGGCCAGCAGCGCCTCGTTGATCGCCAGCTGCGCGGCGAGGTTGACGGCCAGCACGGACTCCCAGCGGTCGTCGGTCATGTTCGCCAGCAGCTTGTCGCGCGTGATCCCGGCGTTGTGCACGACGACGTGGAGGCCGCCGTGGCGGGAGGTCGCGTGCTCGAGGATCCTCGCACCGGCGTCCGGCGCCGTGACGTCGAGCTGCAGCGCGGTGCCGCGCACCCGGTTGGCGACGGCCGCCAGCTGCTGGCCGGCGGCGGGCACGTCGACGCACACCACGGTCGCGCCGTCGCGCGCCAGCACGTCCGACACCACCGCGCCGATGCCGCGTGCCGCGCCGGTGACGACGGCGATCCGACCGGCCAGCGGCTCCTCCCAGGACGCAGGCAGCTCACCGCCGTCGGAGTCCACCGGCACCAGCTGGCCGTCGACGAACGCCGACTTCCGCGACAGCAGGAACCGCAGCGCCGCGACGGCCGACGGCGCGCTGACCGGCACCCCGGCGGCGACGACGACACCGTTGCCTGTCGCACCGCCTCGCAGCTCCTTGGCGAGCGACCGCAGCATGCCGTCCACCCCCTGTCGGGCGGCAGCCACCGCCGGGGCGTCGGTGTCCAGGGCCGGCCGGGAGACGGTGACCACCCGGCCGCCGGGACGCAGCGCGCGCAGCACCGCGCCCGCCTCGAGAGCCGGCGCGGCCAGGTCGGACGGGTGTGTCACGGCGGTGAGGACGACGACGAGGGCGGCGTACCGCTCGTCGGGCTCGGCGCGACGGTGCACGTCGAGGTCCCAGCCGTCCGGGACGCCGTTCGTGCCGCCGGCCGGCCCGGAGAGGAGTCGGGCTACCGCGTCGGCGTCGGGCCCACTGCCGAGCACCAGCACCGGGCCGTCGACGAGCGGCTCGCCCGGCCGGTAGCGCAGCAGCGGCGCCGGACGCGGTAGCCCGAGCCGTGTGGCGATCGCGGCGCCGGGGCCGCTGTTCACCAGGTCGAGGTAGGCGTCGCCGCCCATGTCAGGCCGCCTCGAGGATCGCGGCGATACCCAGCCCGCTGGCGGCACAGACCGAGATCAGCCCGCGCACGGGCTCGTCGGACGCTCGCTCGGCCTTGAGAGCGTGCAGCGACTTGGCGAGCGTCGCGACGATCCGCCCGCCGGTGGCGGCGAACGGGTGCCCGGCCGCCAGCGACGAGCCATGCACGTTGAGCCGATCGCGCGCGAGCGTTCCGTACGCCCCGTCCAGGTCGAGCCGGGTGCGCCCGAACTCGTCGGACTCCCAGGCGGCGAGGTGGCACAGCACGGTGGCGGCGAACGCCTCGTGGATCTCGACGAGCGCGAAGTCGTCGAACGTCAGCTCGTGCCGGGCCAGCAGCCGCGGCACCGCGTAGGCCGGGGCCATGAGCAGCCCCTCGTCGCCGTGGACGAAGTCGACCGCGGTGACCTCGGCGTCGACCACCGCGGCGAGTGGCGTCAGGTCGTGCGCGGCGGCCCACTCGGCGGAGCCGAGCAGCACGGTCGAGGCGCCGTCGGTCAGCGGCGTGGAGTTGCCGGCGGTCATCGTCGGGGGCGTGTCGAGCCGCTTGCCGAACACCGGCGGGAGCGCGGCGAGCTTCTCCGGGGAGGTGTCGGCACGCAGGTTCCCGTCGCGGGTGACGCCCTGGTAGGCAGTGACTAGGTCGTCGAAGAAGCCGGCGTCCCACCCGGCGGCGAGGTTGCGGTGCGAGGCGAGTGCCAGCTCGTCCTGCGCCTCGCGCGTGATCCCCCAGCGCGCCGTGGTGATCGCCTGGTGCTCGCCCATCGACAGGCCGGTGCGCGGCTCGTCGGTGCGCGGTGCGACGGGGGACAGGTCCTTGGGCCTGACCCGGGCGAGCGCGGCCAGCCGGGCGCGGGTCGTCTTGGCGCGGTTGGCGTCGAGCAGGGCGCGGCGCAGCCGGTCGCCGACGACGATCGGCGCGTCCGAGGCCGAGTCGACGCCGCCGGCGATCCCCGACTCCAGCTGCCCGAGCGCGATCTTGTTCGCCAACGCCACCACGGTCTCGACGCCGGTGGCACAGGCCTCCTGGGCGTCGGTCGCCGGGGTGCGGGACGACAGCGGCGATGCCAGCACCGCCTCGCGCGTCAGGTTGAAGTCGCGGCTGTGCTTGAGCACCGCCCCGGCCGCCACCTGCCCAAGCACCTCGCCCTGCAACCCGAACCGGGCGACCAGCCCGTCGAGCGCCGCGGTGAGCAGGTCGAGGTTGCTCGCGTGGGCGTAGGCGCCGCCGGCGCGCGCGAACGGGGTCCGGTTGCCGCCGAGCACGTAGGCCGGCCGTGGAGTGCTGACCATCCACCATCACCATCGATGTCGGGCCGGACCGTTGCTGGTCGCGGCGGCGGATCAGGACCAAGGGCCTATGAAATCTACCCAGGACGCATGGTACTTGATACCCTCCGTCCCATGAGCCCCGCGCGTCAAGCCGGGTCGACGACGACCGATGGCACCGATGGCGCGGCCGTCGGCCGCGTCGCCGACGGCCGCGCCACGCGCTGGGAGGGCCACCGGCAGGCACGGCGCGACGAGCTCGTCGCGCAGGCCCGCCGCTGTGTGCACCACCGCGGCCCGGACGTCTCCATGGAGGAGATCGCGGCCGACGCCGGCACGTCCAAGTCGCTCGTCTACCGCTACTTCGCGGACAAGACCGCGCTCCAGGTCGAGGTGGCACGGCTCGTCGTGCGCGACATCGAGGAGGCGCTCGCCGGGGCGCTGGCCGCACAACCGACGCCGCGCGAGGGGTTGCGGGCGATGGTCGACGTCTACCTGGCGATGGTCGAGTCCTCGCCGAACGTGTACGCCTTCGTCACCGCGGACGGCGTGGTGGAGCACTTCCTCGGCTCGGTGACGGAGCTGGTCGCGGGGCCGTTCGCTCGCGCGCTGGCCGACGAGGCGGGTCCGGCTGGTGGCGGCACGGGCGGGGCGGCAGGGGCCGGTGGCCCGGCCGCCCCTGGGAGCGTCGCTGCCGGGAGCGCCACCGCCGGGACCACTGCCGCCGGAACCGGCGCGGCTGGGAGCGTCGTCGCTGCCGGGAGCGCCGCCGCCGGGACCACTGCCGCCGGAACAGGTGTGGTCGGGACCACCGCTGCCGCGTGGG
>CAZFTZ010000423.1:0-5792 GCA_964521875.1 uncultured Cellulomonas sp.
ACACGTACGGTGCGAAGGACCGCCAACACTCCAAGTGCCACGCCGTTTCATCGCGATGCCACAGGACGATCTCCGCTTTCCCGAACAGCGTCCGCGTACACGACCCCACCGGAAACGCGCCGTCACACAAATCGATTGGGCAACCGCCTTGCAGAATCCACCAGACGTGCGGTCCTTCCAGAGCAATCCCCACATTGCGCGCCGAGACATCCACCACCGAACCGAGCCACTGGGTGTCTCGACTCATCGATATCACTCGGCTCCTAAAATCAGCTTCGTTTTTCGGCGCCACTAGCAACAGCCATTCGTCAGGACCGAGCCACAATGCCGACGCGTCTCGCGAGGTGTGCGCCCGCTGTGGTTCTTCCGGGAGTGCGATCCCCGTGCACTCGTTCCAGGTCGCGCGCGCTTCACCGCGAGCGCGGACCGACCAGCGACTCCAATCTCCCGCCGTCTCAATCCGCGCACCAGCAATGGAGAGCGTTTGAGATTTTTGTGCGTCAACCATTCAGGCGCGCTCCAACCGCATCGTAGAAGACGGGTGATACCACTTCGGCAGCTACCGTCCGACCCGACAGGGGCACATGCACGACCGAACCCATGCGGTTGCGACCATCCACAAGCAGTGCCAGTGCAATCGGCCGATCGAGCGCTGCGCTTGGGTACGCAGACGTGATGTGCCCCTCGCTCTGCTGGCCCGCCGCTGAAGAGCGCGCGGACACAATCTGCGCGCCCTCCTCGAGCAGCGTAGAGCGATCCGTCGTCAACAGTCCCACCAGCTGCTTGCGACCAGTGCGCGTGAGATCCGGCCGCGCGAGCCCCCGCTTGCCGACAAAATCGGGCTTCATCTTGCCGATCGCCCAATCCAGTCCGAGGTCATTGGGTGTCACCGTGCCGTCGGTCTCCTGACCGACGATGATGTAGCCCTTTTCCGCACGTAACACGTGCATGGCTTCCGTCCCATACGTAACCGCTCCGTATGCATCGCCCGAGCGCTGCACCGCCTCCCAGACCTGCGGCACTACATTCGATGGCACATTCAGCTCGAACCCGAGCTCACCCGTGAAGCTCACACGAAAGATCCTCGACAAGTGACCGCAAACGCGCCCCTCCGCGACGCTCATGTGCGGGAACGCCGGCGGCGAAAGGTCGATGCCCTCAACGAGCGGCTTGATGATGTGGCGGGCCAGCGGTCCATTCACGGCGATCACAGCCCATTGTTCGGTGATCGACGTCAGCCATACACGCAGGCTCGAGAACTCCGTTTGCAGGTAGTCCTCCATGTGATGCAGCACGCGCGCGGCACCACCGGTGGTGGTCGTCACATGGAACCGGTCTGGCGCAATGCGCGCCACGATCCCATCGTCGTAGACGAAGCCATCCTCGCGCAACAAAAGCGCGTACTTGCAGCGGCCCGGCCGCAGAGTGTTGAACGAGCCTGTGTACAGGCGATCGAGGAATTCGGCGGCATCCGGCCCCACCACCTCGATCTTTCCAAGGGTCGAGGCATCGAAGATACCAGCGCGCTCACGCGTGAGGCGACACTCGCGCTCAACCGCGCTGTGCATGCTCTCTCCCGCACTCGGGAAATAGCGCGCCCGCAGCCACAGCCCAACAGGTTCGAAGACCGCGCCGCGACGCTCGGCCCACTCGTGCAGGGGCGTGCGGCGCACCGGATCAAACTGCATCGCCCGGTGAGCTCCCGCGAGCGCTCCGAAGACGACGGGTGTGTACGGGGGACGGAACGTTGTCGTCCCCACCTCGTGCGGGGCTATCTGCAAGCTTCTCGCAGCCAACGCCAATGCGTTCAGATTCGAAGTCTTGCCCTGATCGGTCGCCATGCCAGTCGTCGTGTAGCGTTTCAAGTGCTCCACCGACTGAAAGCCCTCGCGAAGTGCTTGCAGGATATCCGAGGCACAGACATCGTTCTGGAAATCGACGAAGGCCTTCGCTGTACTCGCAATCCGATCGAGTGACGAGATGTTGGCGCTCACTGAGGAGCGCCCCTGCAACTCGGGCGCACGGCGTATCGCTGCCTTCTTTCCCAATGCTGCCGCAGCCGAGGCGCCGGCAAACTCACCATCGCTGATGCATTCGCGGAGCCCACGCAAGCCCCGGCACGCCCCGGCCACCCATGTGGCCTGGCGCGGGGCGCCCGGTACGAACTCACTGATTGCAGTGTTCCATTGCAGAGGACTGCGAGTCTGCGAAAACAAATGCACGGTCGGCGTCCAGCCGCCCGCCATGAGAAGAGCGTCGCACGCGATCAGCCGGTCGCCAGTCACGCTGTCGATCGGTCCGATCTCGATAGCCTTGACCCGATGGCGCCCCCGTGTGTTGAAGATCGCGTGCTCTTTCAGGAGCTCGATCCCAGCCACGCGAGCGGATTCCGCAAGACTTTCGTCAACGTGCGCCCGCGGATCAACGATCGCTCGAACACTGCCCGTCCGGCTATGAAGGTCGAGCGCTGCCGCATAACCGCTGTCATCGACCGCATATACCGCGATGGAGTCGCCTACGCGCACAGCGTAGCGATGCAAGTACGCGCGCGCGGCGCTCGCGAGCAAGATGGCGGGCCGATCATTGCCCGGAAATACGATCGGCCGTTCGATGGCGCCGGTTGCAAGAACGACCTGACGAGCTCGCACCTGCCATACGCGCGCTCGAGGTAGATCCGCCGCGTCGCTCTGAGGCAGCTCCTCTATCAAGCCGAGCATATTGTCCGCGTAGTATCCGAACGCCGTTGTTCCAAATAAACACGTAACTCGACTTCGCGATGCCAGATCGCGAACCGCACGTTCGAGCCACTCGGATCCGCTGCGCACATTTGCGTGCTCCTCTGGGAAGCACGTGAACGCGCCACCGGCGACGCGCTGTTCGTCGCAAAGGATCACGCTAGCGCCACTCTCGGACGCCACCAGAGCAGCGGAAACGCCGGCGGGACCCGCTCCCACGACCAGCACGTCACAGTGCGCATAGCGTGTGCTGTATCGGTCCGGGTCTGCCGAGGAAGGCGCACGTCCGAGTCCGGCGGCCTTGCGTATCAACGGCTCGTAGAACGTGCGCCATGCCCGCCGCGGCCACATGAACGTTTTGTAGTAGAACCCTGCGGACCAGAGTGGGCTCAGTGCGTTGTTGAGCACGCCGACGTCGAACCGAAGGTTCGGCCAACGGTTCTGGCTGAATGCCGCGAGTCCATCCCGCAGAGGTACTGCAGTGGCGCGTGTATTGGGATCCTCACGTCCAGCACCGTCCCGCACCGTAACGAGCGCATTGGGTTCTTCGACTCCAGCAGCAACGATCCCTCGCGGTCGGTGGTACTTGAACGATCGTCCGATGAAGTGCACGCCATTCGCGAGGAGGGCGGAAGCAAGCGTGTCGCCCACATATCCGACCAAGGGCCGCCCGTCCCACGTGAATGCAACGGGCCGGCTACGATCGATATGCCCACCTTCGGCCAGACGCCAGCGCTGAGTCACGATGAGGAACCTTGATGGCCGCGGCTGGGCGCTGTCTGCCCAATCGGATACGACGCTTCGATGCGATCGCTCACGGTGTTCCGCGCGACATTGAAGAATCGCGCGCACCCGTGCACGTGACGCCACCGCTCGTAATGCATGCCTTTCGGGTTCGAGCGGATGTACAAGTAGCGTTCGAATGCTTCATCGCTCACATCCGTCGGCACTAATGGCCGCGCGATGTGAGCTTCACCACAACACCGGAACTCGATTTCTGGGCGCGGCCCGCAGTAAGGGCAGGGAATAAGCAGCATTGGCCTGTTCAGTGTGCGACCGCAGCAGCGGCAGCTTCGTCGATCAGACGCCCCGTTCGAAATCGCTCCAGCGAGAATGGCGCATTGATCGGGTGCGGCTGGCCCTTCGCGAGCGTCCACGCGAAGAGATGTCCGGAGCCCGGGGTGGCTTTGAACCCGCCGGTGCCCCAGCCACAGTTTGCGAACAGGCCCGGTACAGGCGTCGAGCCAATGATCGGCGAGCGATCCGGCGTCACATCCACGATGCCGCCCCAGCTCCGCAGCATGCGCATCCGGCGGAAGATCGGGAACAACTCACAAATAGCCTCGAGCGCGTGCATGAGAATGTGCAGCCCCCCGGTTTGGCTATACGACACGTACTGATCCGTGCCCGCACCAATTACGAGCTCGCCCTTATCGGACTGGCTGATGTACGCGTGCACGCTATTCGACATGACCACACAGGGCATCACGGGTTTGACGGGCTCCGAGACGAGGGCCTGCAATGGAAAGCTCTCGAGCGGCACTTCCAGTCCTGCCTTTTGCAGAACGACGCTCGAATGGCCGGCTGCAACCACCCCCACGCGCGCTGCACTGACGTGCCCCTGTGTCGTTTGGAGCCCTTTGATCTCACCGCGCCCGCCGAGCTCGAAACCCGTCACCTCGCAGTTCTCGATGATGTCTACCCCGAGCGCACTGGCTGCGCGTGCATAACCCCAGGCGACCGCGTCATGACGCGCAACGCCTCCGCGACGCTGAAGCGCAGCACCCAGGATCGGGTACCTCGCGTCACGGCCGATGTACAGCGGCGGGCAAAACCTTTGTGCTTCAAGAGGCGTGAGCCACTCGTTGTCGACTCCTGACAGACGATTTGCATGGATGTGGCGGCGGAGACTTTGCACATCGTGCACGTTGTGCGCGAGCATCATCACCCCGCGCGGCGAGAACATGACGTTGTAGTTGAGCTCCGCGCTCAGGCGCTCCCAAAGTTGCAGCGCGTGATCATAAAGAGCGGCGCTCTCGGGATAGAGATAGTTCGATCGAATGATCGTCGTATTGCGCCCGGTATTGCCGCCGCCGATCCACCCCTTTTCGAGGACGGCTACATTGCGCAAGCCGTGCGCCAATGCAAGGTAATAGGCAGTCGCAAGCCCATGCCCGCCGCCGCCGACTATGACAATGTCGTATCCGGGCTTCAGCGTCGCACGCGCCCACTGGCGCGGCCACGTGCGATGTCCGCGCAAGGCGTTCTTTACCAGCTGCAGAGCAGAGTAGCGCATGCGCGGTCTACAGCAGTGTAATCAGGCGGTAAAAATAGGTTGCGCGACGCACGCCGGATCGCGCGCTTGTTTGCGTATCACGCGCAATATCTCGAGGTTCGCACGCAGGGCCCCGCGCGTCGGCCTTGGTAGCTCTCGCTTCACGAGTCGGTTGAGCTCCGGCAGTGCGTGAAACGGGATCCCTGGATACAAGTGGTGCTCGACATGATAGTTCATGTTCCAGTACAGCAGCCGTATGGGCAGCGCGCAGGCGAGACTGCGCGTCGAATAGCGGTGATCCGGCACCGCTTCACTCATGCACATGTGCTGCGAATTGATGAAGAGCTGCACGACCCAGCCGCCGGCGAGACGTCCACCAAAGAACGCCACAGGCAAGAACGCGCTGTGCGTAACGGCCGCAACCCCAAGAACCGCGACGTAGCCGATCAGAAAGGCCCTTGCACCCCAGACGAGGCGCTTCACCTTGGCGGCGGGCACGAACTCGCGCTCATCCTGGGTCAGAGCCCCGCGCGCGTGCCGGAACATCTGGGCCAGCCCGACAATCGGCCCATGCAAAGCCAGCGTCTCGCGAATATAGGTACGCAGCGTAATCGGATTTCGATATGGCATCTGACTATCGAAGCCCGGATACCACGTCGCCGCGTGATGGCGGCCGTGTGAGTAGCGGCGGTACATCGGCTCTTCACCGAAAATGAACGAAGTGGCGTAGAAAACCCACTCGTTGAGCCACGTGGTCCGGAATGCCGTGCCGTGCGCGGCCT
>CAZFTZ010000424.1:0-8152 GCA_964521875.1 uncultured Cellulomonas sp.
CCCTCGTCGGGCACCGCCGCCGCAGCCGGAGCGACCGGGACCGCCCCGGTGACGCTGGGCGACGTCGCGGACGTCGTCGTGGCGCCCGTCCCGGCCACGTCCTACAGCCGCGTCGACGGCAACCCGGCGCTCGCGGTCGCCATCACCAAGACCCCGCAGGGCAACACCGTCGACGTCTCGCACGGCGTGCAGGACGCGATCGCCGAGCTGCAGGGTCAGCTCGGCGACCAGCTGCAGATGACGGTCGTCTTCGACCAGGCGCCCTTCATCACCGAGTCGATCAGCGGCCTGGGCACCGAGGGCCTGCTCGGCCTGGCGTTCGCGGTCGTCGTCATCCTGGTGTTCCTGTTCTCGATCAGCTCGACGCTGGTGTCGGCGATCTCGATCCCGCTGTCGCTGCTGGTGACCTTCATCGCGCTGCGGATCGGCGGGTACTCGCTCAACATCCTGACGCTGGGCGCGATGACGGTGGCGATCGGGCGCGTGGTCGACGACTCGATCGTCGTCATCGAGAACATCAACCGGCACCTGTCGTACGGGGAGCGCAAGCGCGACGCGATCCTCACCTCGGTGCGCGAGGTCGGCGGGGCGGTGACCGCCTCCACGGCGACCACCGTCGCGGTGTTCCTGCCGATCGGCCTGGTCGGTGGCATGGTGGGCGAGCTGTTCCGGCCGTTCGCGGTGACGGTGGCGGTGGCGATGATCGCCTCGCTGTTCGTCGCGCTGATCGTGGTGCCGGTGCTCGCGTACTGGTTCCTGCCCGCGCCCAAGGCCGCGTCGCTGCCCGACGATGGCACGGCTGCGCCCGACGACGGCACGGCACCCCTGCGCGACGAGGCCGCGACCACGGCGGCGGTCCCGGCCGACGACGGCACGGCGCCGGTGGGACGCCACTCCGCCGACGCGACACCGGCCGGCGGGACCCCGTCGCCGGTGCGCGCCGCCGCGGAGGACAAGGAGCGCCACGGCTGGATGCAGCGCGGCTACCTGGCGACGCTGCGCACCGCGACCGGCCATCCGGTGGTCACCGTGGCGCTCGCGGTTCTCGTCTTCGCCGGCACGCTGGCCCTGGTGCCGCGGATGCAGACGAACTTCCTCGGCGAGTCCGGCCAGAACACGCTGACCGTCACCGAGTCGTTCTCGCCGGGCACGTCGCTGTCCGCGCAGGACTCCGCCGCCCGCACCGCCGAGCAGGCGCTCATGGGCGTCGACGGCGTGAGGACCGTGCAGTCGACGGTCGGCTCGGGCAGCGGCATCGCGGCGGCGTTCTCCGGTGCGGGCGCGGCGAAGGCCACGTTCGCGTTGACGCTCGACGACGGTGCCGACACCGCGGCGGTGCAGGACGCGGTGCGTGCGGCGCTGCCGGCCGACGGCGAGTTCACCGTCGCCGGCGCGGACGCCGCGTACGGGTCGTCGACGGTGGACGTCGTGGTGCAGGCGGACGACCCGGACGTGCTGGCGAGCCTGGCCGACCAGGTGCAGCAGATGGTGCAGGGCACCGAGGGGACCAGCGACGTAACGAACAACCTCGCGCAGGCGCAGCCGACGGTGCGGGTGACGGTCGACCGTGCGAAGGCGGCCGCAGCCGGGCTGAGCGAGACCGCGGTCGCCGGCACGGTCGCGGCGTACATGAGCCCGCAGCCGATCGGCCAGCTCGACCTGGGCGACGGGCCCGTCGACGTCACCGTGGTGGCGACGAAGGCACCGGAGACCTTGGCCGAGCTGCAGCAGGTGGTGCTGCCCACAGCCGCCGGCATGGTGCCGCTCACCGCGGTCGCCACGGTGGAGACGGTCGACGTGCCGACCTCGATCACGCGCATCGACGGGCATCGTGCCGCGACGATCTCGGCGACCCCGTCCGGCCAGGACCTGGGCAAGCTCACCACCGCGCTGCGTGCCAAGATCGCCGACCTCGACGTCCCGGAGGGCGCCACGGTGGAGATCGGCGGCGTCGCCTCGGACCAGTCGGACGCCTTCGGCGACCTCGGCCTGGCGCTGCTCGTCGCGATCGCGATCGTCTACGTGGTCATGGTCGGGACGTTCGGGTCGCTGCTGCAGCCGCTCATCCTGCTGGTCTCGATCCCGTTCGCCGCGACCGGCGCGCTCGTCGGGCTGCTCGTGACGAACACCCCGCTCGGCGTGCCGGCGCTGATCGGCCTGCTGATGCTCGTCGGCATCGTCGTCACCAACGCGATCGTGCTGATCGACCTGGTCAACCAGTACCGGCGTGACGGCCGGCCGCTCGACGAGGCGGTGCGCGAGGGTGCCCGCAAGCGGTTGCGGCCGATCATCATGACCGCGGCCGCGGCGATCGGCGCGCTGCTGCCGATGGCGTTCGGGCTGACCGGCGGCGGGGTGTTCATCTCCAAGCCGCTGGCGATCGTCGTCATCGGCGGGCTGTTCACCTCCACGCTGCTGACGCTCGTGCTGGTCCCGGTGCTCTACACGCTGCTGGGCCGTGCGCAAGAGCGTGGTGCCGCTCGTCGGGCCGCCCGCCGCGCCCGCAAGGCGGCGGCACCGGTTCCCGTCGAGGCCTGACACCCCGCGTACGACGAAGGAACCTGCGCCGCTCTCGCGGCGTTGCTACCGTCGAGGCACAGACCTGAGGAGGTCATCGTGGCGAACCCCGTGTTCGACAACGACCCCGTGTTCGGCGACCCGCGTCGCCGTCCCGCCAGCCAGCGGGCCGCCGTGGCCGCGCAGACCGTGGACGCGGCGACGCTGGAGCAGATGTACGCGTCGCCCACCGCGACCGCGCGCGACACCGGCCGCCTGACGTACGACGACGTCATCGTCCGCACCGGCGGGCTGCTGGCCCTGCTGGCGGTCGTCGCCGCCGGCACCTGGTACGGCACCGAGTCGGGGCTGCTGCCGGCCGGCACGTGGATGCTCGGCATGCTCGTCGGCCTGGTGCTCGGCCTGGTGAACGCCTTCAGGCGCAACCCCAGCCCGGTGCTCATCACGCTGTACACGGTCGCCGAGGGCGTGTTCCTCGGTGGTGTCAGCCTGGCGTTCACCGCGCTCACCGTGGGCGACACCGCCACCGGCACCGCGCAGCCCATCGTGCTGCAGGCGGTGCTGGCGACGTTCGCGACGTTCGGTGTCGCACTGTGGCTCTACAGCTCCGGCAGGGTGCGCGTCACCGCCAAGTTCGTGCGCTGGCTGCTGGTCGCGATGGTCGGCTACCTGGTGTTCCAGGTGGTCAACGTCGTGCTCTCGTTCTTCATGACCAGCGACGGCTTCGGCCCGCTGCGCAACGGCGGCTGGGGAGTGGTGATCGGGCTGCTGGCGGTCGGCATGGCCGCGGCGAACCTCGTCGTCGACTTCGACTCGATCAAGCGCGGCGTGGTGGCCGGCGTGCCGCGGCGGTACGCGTGGACGGCGGCGTTCGGGCTCGTCGTGACGCTCGTCTGGCTGTACCTGGAGCTGCTGCGGATCTTCGCGATCCTGGCGGGGCGGCGGTAGCCGTCACCTGCGCCCGCATGGCGACGGGTTCCCGGCGAGGCCGTGGACCGGGTGGCAGGCTGACCGGGTGAAGTACGTCGAGCACGTCAGCGACCTTGTCGGCGGCACGCCCCTGGTGCGTCTCTCGTCGGTCACGGCCGGGCTGGCCGCGACCGTCCTGGCGAAGGTGGAGTACCTCAACCCCGGCGGGTCGATCAAGGACCGGATCGCGCTGAAGATGGTGGAGGCCGCCGAGGCCTCCGGGGCGCTGCGACCCGGCGGGACGATCGTCGAGCCGACCAGCGGGAACACCGGCGTCGGCCTCGCACTCGTCGCGCAGCGCAAGGGCTACCGGTGCGTGTTCGTCTGCCCGGACAAGGTGAGCCAGGACAAGCGAGACGTGCTGCGCGCCTACGGCGCCGAGGTCGTCGTGACGCCCACCGCGGTGCCGCCCGAGCACCCGGACTCCTACTACTCCGTCTCCGACCGCATCGTGCGTCAGACGCCGGGCGCGTGGAAGCCGGACCAGTACTCCAACCCGAACGGGCCGGCGTCGCACTACGAGTCGACCGGACCGGAGATCTGGAAGGACACCGAGGGGCGGGTGACGCACCTGGTCGCCGGCGTCGGCACCGGGGGGACGATCACCGGCACCGGGCGGTACCTGCACGAGGTGTCCGGGGGGCGGGTGCGCGTGGTCGGCGCCGACCCGGCGGGGTCGGTGTACTCCGGCGGCGACGGGCGGCCGTACCTCGTCGAGGGCGTCGGCGAGGACTTCTGGCCGGCGGCCTACGACCCGTCGGTGCCCGACGAGGTGGTCGCCGTCTCCGACGCGGAGTCGTTCGCGATGACCCGACGACTGGCACGGGAGGAGGCGCTGCTCGTCGGCGGGTCCAGCGGGATGGCGGTGGTCGCGGCGCTGCGGGTGGCGCAGCGGCTGCAGGAGACCGACCCGGCGGCGGCCGCCGAGGCCGTGATCGTCGTGCTGCTGCCGGACAGCGGCCGCGGCTACCTGTCGAAGATCTTCAACGACGCGTGGATGCGCTCGTACGGCTTCCTCACCGCCGGCGAGGGCTCCACCGTGGCGCACGTGCTGACGACGAAGACCGGCGCGCTGCCGGACCTGGTGCACACGCACCCGAACGAGACCGTCCGCGACGCCATCGAGATCCTGCGCGAGTTCGGGGTGTCGCAGATGCCGGTGGTGGGGGCGGAGCCGCCGGTGAAGATCGGCGAGGTCGCCGGGTCCGTGTCCGAGCGGGCGCTGCTCGACGCCGTGTTCTCTGGCGCCGCCGCGCTGTCCGACCGCGTCGACAAGCACATGTCGCCACCACTGCCCCTGGTCGGGGTGGGGGAGGCCGTCGAGTCGGCGCGGCTGGCGCTGGAGAAGGCCGACGCGCTGCTCGTCGTCGGCGACGGCCGGCCGGTGGGGGTGCTGACGCGGCTGGACCTGCTGGCGTTCCTGGCTCGCTAACGTTCTCGTCGTCCCTTTCCCCCCGACGACGAGGGAGCCCTGCGTGGCCATCTACGACCTGCCGCTGTCCGAGCTCGAGCGCTACCTGCCCGACCTGGACGAGCCCGCCGACCTCGACGAGTTCTGGTCGACGACGCTGGCCGAGGCGCGCGGGCACGACCTCGCACTGCAGGTGACTCCGGTGCCGACCGGGCTGCGTCTGGTCGACGTCGACGACGTCACGTTCGCCGGGTTCGGCGGGCACCCGATCAAGGCGTGGGTGCTCCGGCCGGCCGGCGCGGCCTCGTCGGGCGCCCCCCTCCCCGCCGTGGTCGAGTACCTGGGCTACGGCGGCGGGCGCGGCAAGCCGTTCGACCGGCTGGTGTGGGCCACGGCGGGCTACGCGCACCTCGTGATGGACACGCGCGGCCAGGGGGCGGGCTGGGGCAGCGGCGGCGACACCGCCGACCCGTCCGGCAGCGGCGCGGCTCACCCCGGCGTGATGACGCGCGGCATCGAGAACCCGTCGACGTACTACTACCGGCGCCTGATGACGGACGCGGTGCGGGCGGTCGACGCGGTGCGGGCGCTGCCGTACGTCGACCCGTCCCGGGTGGCCGTCACCGGCGTCTCGCAGGGCGGCGGACTGACGCTCGCGGTGGCGGGGCTCGCCGACGGGCTGTCGGCGGCCATGCCGGACGTGCCGTTCCTGTCGCACTACCGGCGCGCGGTCGACGTGACGGACAACTACCCGTACGGCGAGATCGTCGCGTACCTGCACGTGCACCGTGACCGCGAGGCGTCGGTGTTCCGGACGCTGTCGTACTTCGACGTCGCGTCGATCGCTCGTCGGGCGACGGCTCCCGCGCTGTTCTCCACCGCGCTGCGCGACCAGACCTGCCCACCCTCCACCGTGTTCGCCGCGTACAACCACTCCGGCGACCGGGGTGCGTCGCGGCCGGCGACGTCGATCGAGGTGTACCCGTTCAACGACCACGAGGGCGGCGAGAGCTACCACGTGGAGCGCCAGCTGTCCTGGCTCGGCGGCCTGCTGGGGCGGTAGGCGCCGGACGGCCATGTGAGGATGTGCGGCATGACTGCTGCGCTCCCCACCGCCACCGGTGCGTTCGGCGACCGTCCGACCCTGACCTTCCCGGCCGAGCCGGCGCCCGGCGAGCTCGTCGTCCAGGTGCTCGAGCGCGGCACGGGCGACCTCGTCGAGGCCGGCCAGGACCTCGAGGTGAACTACCTCGGCCAGGTCTGGGGCGGCTCGATCTTCGACTCCTCGTACGAGCGCGGCGAGTCGATCAGCTTCCCGATCGGCGTCGGCATGGTGATCGCCGGCTGGGACGACGGGCTCGTCGGGCAGCAGGTCGGCTCGCGCGTGCTGCTGTCGATCCCGTCGCACCTCGGGTACGGCGACCGCGGCGTGCCGCAGGCGGGGATCCGCGGCGGTGACACGCTCGTGTTCGTCGTCGACATCCTCGGCGTCAGCTGAGGTTCTTCCGGGCGCACGACGAGGCGCACGACGAGCGTCGGTGACGCCCTGGGGACACCGCCGGGCGGCACGACGAGACCCGGTCAGGTGAGCCCGGCGACCAGGGCGTCTACCAGGTAGCGGAAGCTGACGTCGACGTCCTGCGGCATGCCGAAGCCACCGGACAGCTCCAGCTCGACGAAGCCGTGCACGCCCGCGCGCACGGCGCGAACCTGGTCCACCCACCGCTCGGGTGGCGCGCCGAGCTGCTCGACCGCGCGTGCGACGAGCTGGGCCGGTGTCGCCGCTCGCTCGCCGAGCGCCGCCGCCTCGGCACCCTGCACCGCGCGGTAGCGGCCGGGATGCGCGAGGGCGTAGGTGCGGGTCGCCTCGGCGAGGGCGCGGACGGCCGCCGCTCCCGTTGGAGGCCCCGCGCTGGTGCCGACCGCGCGCTCCATCGCGGCCGTCAGCTCCTCGACGCAGCGCGCCGCGACCGCCGACCGCAACGCCGGCAGCCCGTCGACGTGCCTGTAGAGGCTCGGCACCGCGACCCCCGCGCGATGCGCCACCGCGGACAGACCCAGGTCCGCCCATCCCGACGGCCCGCCCTCGTCGACCACCGCGAGCGCGAGGTCGACCACCGCCTGTGGGCTCAGCCCGGCGCGCGGCACGTCAGCGCTCGCCCGCGGGTAGGCCGGCGAGGAAGTCCATCATCTGCGGTACGACGAGCTCGGGCGCCTGGTGCTGCGGGTAGTGCGCCACGTCGTCGAGCAGGTGGACCCGGGCGCCGAGCTGCTGCTCGATCCACACCGCCTCGGCGGCCGGGTCCGTGAAGTCCGGGTCGAGCCGCCCGACGAAGGCGATCGCCGGTGCGTGCACGTCAGCGAGCCGGGCGGTGACCGGCGCATGCGTCAGCTGTCGCATGAGCGACCGGAACTGCGCCAGGTGCGTCGGGTCGCCCAGCGAACGACGGATCTCGGCGACGTGCTCGTCGAGCCAGCGCGCCTTGCGGCCGCGGTTGAGGGTGCCGCGGTAGTAGGCGGCCCAGGTGCGGGCGCCCCACGGTCGCGCGAACAGCACCGGGTAGAGGACGCGGGCGAGGCTGCCCGCGCCCGAGTCGCGCATCACCGGTGCGACGAGGACGAGTGCGGCGACGGCGTCCGGGCGTTCGGCCGCGGCGTAGGCGGCGGCGGCCCCGCCCATCGAGTTGCCGACGAGCACAGCAGGCCCGCCGAGACGGTCGACCAGGGCGAGCACGTCGTCGGCCGTGGCGAGGTCGCCGTGGGTGCGGAAGGTGGTATCGGAGTCGCCATGGCCGCGCAGGTCCATGACGGCGACACGGTGGCCGGCGTCGAGGAGCGGGCCGACGAGGTCACGCCACGTCGACCGTAGGTCGCCCATGCCGGGCACGAGGACGACGAGTCGGCCGTCGGCCGGTCCGTCGACGGAATACGCGATGCGGCCTTCGGGCCGCTGCAGGTACTCGACGATGCTCATGCCACGAAGCTAAAGCCATTAGCCAAACGACGTCAACCGGTGTTCACTGGCCAGCCGCGTACGACCGGACGGTCTCGATGGTGTCGGCCTCGCCGGGCGGCTTGTCCTCGCGGTAGCGCAGCACGCGGGCGAACCGCAGCGCGACGCCGCCGGGGTAGCGGCTGGACCGCTGGACGCCGTCGAACGCCACCTCGACCACCTGCTCCGGCCGCAGCGTCACCACCCACCCGTCGTCGGCCACCGCCAGGTCGGTGAACCGCTTCGTCTGCCAGGCGAGCATC
>CAZFTZ010000425.1:0-3008 GCA_964521875.1 uncultured Cellulomonas sp.
GCCGCCGACGCCGAGCACCAGCGGATCGCGGTCGCCCATCCACGGGCTCGGCTGGTGGGACAGCACCAGGCCGTGCAGCGGGGTGCGCCCGCGCACGTCGTCGTGGCCGGACCAGGCGTAGAACCAGTCCAGCCGTGCCGCGGTCATCGGCGAGAGCAGCGTGGCGCCGTTCGGCAGCGCCGTCGCCGGGAACGTGTTGCCGCGGGACAGCCGCGACCCGGACCGTGAGCCACGGCGGGTGTCGACCAGGTCCACCGGGTCGGTGCCGTCGTCGGCCGGCCGCGGCGCCAGCACCACGTCGTCGACCCACGCGACGCTCTCGGCCGCGGAGCCGTCCGGGACCGCGGGCGCCTGGTCGCCGCCGGCACGCACCACCACCGCGGTCACCGTGCGGCCGGCAGCGAGGGCACCGGCGTGGCACTCGACGCGGTTCCACTGCCGCGGCCAGAGAGCGCGCTGCTGTCCGGCGGGCGTCAGCCGGTGGCCGTGCTCGTCGCGCGCACCGAGGCCGGACAGCGTCGTCCCGTCGTCGAGCAGGAGGTCCAGCGTGACCTCGTCGGCCAGCGCGGTGGTGAACACCGAGTACCCGAACCAGGTGCCGGGCTCGAGGACGAGCGACGTCTCCAGGAGCACCGCCTGGTGCGGGCCGCCGCGCCAGCGCGCCCCGACGCAACGCACGCCGGTTGCCCCGTGACCGGGCAGGTCGGAGGGTGCGTCGTCGGGCCCGGGCCCGACCTGCAGCGCGAGCCCCGCACCGGCGGGCTGCGGCGGCGGGACCGGCTCACCCGTCTCGAACGAGGTGACCAGGGAGCCCCGCACCGTCCGAGTGTAGGAACGGCCGGGGGCGCCGGCGCGGGCACCTCGTAGGATGCACGGCGGCCCGGTGCGTGTGCCCGGGGCGCGAGACGAGGACGGGCGTGGGCGAGGCGACGGCGGTGACGCGCCGGTCCGCCACACCCTGGCTGGTCTGGTCGGCGGCGCTCGTCGCGTACATCGCGGCGGTGGTGCACCGCTCGTCCTTCGGCGTCTCCGGCCTGGTCGCGGCCGACCGGTTCGCCGTGGACGAGACGGTGCTCTCGCTGTTCGTCGTCATCCAGCTCGCCACGTACGCGGCGATGCAGCTACCGGTCGGCGTCGCGGTGGACCACTGGGGCCCGCGCCGCACGCTGACGGTCGGCTCGGTGACGATGGCGGTGGGCCAGCTGGTCATGACGTTCGCGCCGGACGTCGGCGTCGCGCTGGCCGCGCGCGTGCTCATCGGCAGCGGCGACGCGGCGATCTTCGTCTCCGCGCTGCGCCTGGTCGCGACCTGGTTCGACCGGCGGCGCGTGCCGCTGCTGAGCCAGCTCACCGGCATCGCCGGCCAGCTCGGGCAGATCGTCACCGCGGTGCCGTTCACCTGGGTGCTGCACCGCTACGGGTGGCAGCCGGCGTTCGGCTCGCTCGTCGTGCTCGGCGCCTGCGCCTCGCTCGTGGTGCGCGCCGGTGTCCGGGACACGCCCGCCGGCGCGGCGCCCGTCCCGCAGGGGCCGAGCCGGTTCGCCGGACTGGGCGACACCGTGCGCCATCCCGGCACCTGGCTCGGGTTCTGGACGCACATGATCGGCGGGATGAGCGGCAACGTCGTGGTGCTGATGTGGGGCGTGCCGTTCCTCGTCGAGGGCCAGGGGCTGACGCCGGCGCAGGCGGGTGGGCTGCTCACCGTCAACGTCGTGGTCGGCATCGTCATGGGGCCGATCGTCGGGGAGTACACCGCACGGCACCCGGTGCGGCGCTCCTGGGCGGTGCTCGCCGTCGCCGCCGGCACCACCGCGGGCTGGTTGCTGGTGCTGCTCCCGACGACCCCGCGCCCGGTCTGGCAGCTCGCGCTGTTCCTCGCGCTCATCTCGGTCGGCGGGCCGACGTCGCTCATCGGCCTGGACTTCGCCGCGACCTCCAACCCGCCGCACCGCACCGGCTCGGCGCAGGGCATCGCCAACATGGGCGGGTTCGTGTCCGGGGTCCTCGCGATGCTGGCGATCGGGATCGTGCTCGACCACCGCTCCCCCGGCACGGCGCCGGTGCTGGCGGACTACCGGGTGGCGCTGTCGGTGGTGTTCGTACCGCTCGCGGTGGCGCTGGTCGGAGTGCTCGTCACGCGCTCCCGCACGCGCGCCGCGACCGGGGTCGTCGTACCGCCGGTCGCGGAGGCGTGGGCGCGGTACCGGAGCGCGCGCCGGGGCTGACCCGCGTGTCCCGCCCGCCACGCGCCGGGTGAGGGGTGACCCTGGCCGGGTGACCGGACACGTCCACGTCCCAGGGTCCCCGCCCGTGCCGATCCGCCGCGCGGTCCGTCGGGCGTTCGTCGCCGTGCTGGCGCCCCTCGCGCTGGCGACCGTGGCCGGGGTCGTCGCGCTGTGGCCCCACGGCACGCTCCCCACGATCCCACCCGGGCAGTCGGCGACGACCACCACCGCGGTGGTCACCGGCACCACGGTCGCCGACCCGGACAACCCGACGATCCACGCCCAGGTGGCGGGCGCGGACGTCGAGGTCGGCGTGCCGCCAGAGTACGTCCCGGAGCTGCGGCCCGGGGACCGCATCCGCGTCATGGCGGTGCCGGACGCGCCGGAGGGCATCGCGCCCTACGTGTTCCAGGACTTCCAGCGCGGGCCGCCGCTGGCGCTGCTCGTCGGGCTGTTCGTCGTCGTGGTCGCGCTCGTCGCCCGGTGGCGCGGCGCGGCGTCCCTGGCCGGGCTGGCGATCGCGCTCGTCGTGGTGTGGCGGTTCACCCTCCCGGCGCTGCTCGCCGGACGCGACGGCGCGGCCGTCGGCCTCGTCAGCGCGGCGGCGATCATGTTCGTCGTCCTCTACCTGGCCCACGGCGTCTCGCTGCGCACGTCGACCGCGCTGGCCGGGACGCTCGTCGGGCTGGTGGCCACCGCGGGGATCGCCGCCTGGGCAAGCGGGGCCGCGCACCTGACCGGGCTGTCCGACGAGTACGCGCTGGACCTGCTCTCCTACGCCCC
>CAZFTZ010000426.1:0-6494 GCA_964521875.1 uncultured Cellulomonas sp.
CGCAGTGGCGGGGCGCAACGGGTGGCCGGTGTACCTGGCGAACTTCGCGACGGTGGCCGCGGCGGCCTGAGCCGCGGGGGCGCCACTCGTCCCGGCGTCTCGGACCGCCGAGCGGCTACCGCCGATGGCGCCTTCCGCTCACGGCGAAAGTGCGTCACTCGAACGGGTGTGCGAAAACAACCAACTGCCGCGGTAGCATTCTCGCAGGTCAGGCGCGCCAGGCCCGGCGCGCTGGGACAGCGAGGGGAGGCTGGCGTGGGACGTGTCGTGCAGCCGCTCGCCGCCGCCTTGACGGCTGCCGTCGACGGGGTGGCTGCCGCGGTCGACGGTTTGCCGGGCGGGCTCGTCGGGCTCTCGCAGGACGAGGCGCTCGAGCTGCTGCTGACCCTCCGTGCCCAGGCCGACCGGCTGACCGTCGCCGCCGCCAGGCTGTCGACCACGGTCGACGACGACGGATTATGGGCCACCGAGGGTGCCCGCTCGTTCGCGCACTGGCTGGCAGCCCGCACCGGCAGCACCCTCGCCACGGCGCGTGCCACCGTCGCCACCGGGCGTGCGCTGCGCGACCACCTGCCGATCACCGCGGCCGCTGGCCTGGCGGGCGAGGTCAGCGCCGACCAGGTGGCGACCATGGTCAGGGTCGCCGCGACGAGCGAGGTGCGCCGTGCGGCGCTGGCCGCACCCGCCGACGAGTGCGGCGAGGGATTCCTCGTCGACCATGCCAAGCAGAACGGGGCGGACGGGTTCCGCAACCTCGCGCGGCGGTGGGCGGCCGCCGCGGACCCGGAGTCCGACGAGCGCGGCTGTGTCGAGGCCTGCGACCGCGAGTTCGTCGCGATGTCCGCGACCAGCGGCGGGTACCACCTGGCGGGGTTCCTCACCACCGAGCACGGCGCCGTGGTGCTCACCGCGCTCGGCGCCGTGATGGGCGCGCCGGCGCCTGACGACCGCCGCACGACGCAGCAGCGTCGCGCCCAAGGGCTCGCGGACCTGGCGCGCCTGGTGCTCGACCATGGGCTCGTCGGAACCGGCTCGGCTGTCCGGCCGCACCTGTCCGTCGTCGTCGACTTCGAGACCCTGCGGCGCGCGGTCGCGGCCTCCGCACCGGCCGGCGCGCAGGACGAAGCGTTCTGTCGTGCCGCGAGCTCTCGCCGCGACGGGTGCCTGTTCCGGCTGGCACCGGTCGCCGACGTCGAGCGGTTCGCGGTCGCCGAGATCCTCGGTGCCGGGCCCGTCCCGGCCTCGGTGCTGGCGCGGCTGGCCTGCGACTCGGAGATCTCGCGGGTCGTGTTCGGCCCCGACTCCCAGGTGATCAACGTCGGACGAGCCGAGCGGACGTTCACCGGTCCTCGCCGCAAGGCGGTGATCGCCCGCGACGTCACCTGCCGATTTCCCGGCTGCACCGCACCACCAGCGCTCGGCGAGATCCACCACATCGCCCAGTGGGCTCGCGACCACGGGGACACCGACGTCAACGCCGGCGTCCTGCTGTGCTGGCACCACCACGACCTGGTGCACCGTCTGCACGTCGAGATCCGGCCCTCGCCAGGCGGCGGCTGGCTCTTCCTCACCCGCCGCGGAGCTCCCGTTGCCACCGCGGTGTAGGGGTGTCCCGTCACCGCGGCCGGCCCACGGCGACTGCTGCCGGGCGGCACGCGAGCGCTGCTACGCTGCCCGAGGCCGTGCGACAGGACGAGGAGGTGGTACCCGTGAACGTTTCGACGTGGGTGCTCCTCTGGGGGGTCACGGTCGGGCGATAGGTCGTCCGGGAGCGCCGTCTACGAGCACTCCCGAAAGGTCACGACCATGCACTTCACCTCTGAACGGCGCGCCGACGGGGTCGTCGAGCGCGAGTTCGTCCTCGGCGAGGTTCCCGGCATCCTCTGGACGCCCGAGTCCGTGTCCGAGCCCACCCCGCTGATCCTGCTCGGCCACCCCGGCGGTGTGCGCACGATGTACCCCCGGCTCGCCGGGCGGGCACGGCGCGCCGCGGCGGACGGGTTCGCAGCAGCCACCGTCGAGCTCCCCGGCAGCGGTGACCGGCCGCGCTCGGCCGACGCCGAGCAGGCGCGGGCCGACCTTCGGGCGGCGCTGGCGGCCGGGGAGCCGGTGGACGAGATCGTCGACCGGCTGGTCCTGCCACTGGTCGCCGAGGCCGTCCCGGAGTGGCAGACCGCCCTGGACGAGCTGCTGTCGCTGCCCGGGATCGGTGGCCCCGTCGGGTACTCGGGGGGACTGATCTCCATCGGCATCCGGCTGGCGCGGGTGGAGTCGCGCATCGTGGCCGCCGGCCTCTTCGCCGGGAGCTTCGTGCCCGGATCCATCGTCGAGGAGGCCCGCCAGGTCACCATCCCGCTGCACGTGCTGCTGCAGTGGGACGACGAGGGCAACGACCGGCGGGCCGCGCTGGACCTGTTCGACGCCTTCGGCTCCCGTGAGAAGACGCTGCAGGCCAACCTCGGCGGGCACAGGGGCGTCCCCGAGTTCGCCGGGGAGGACGCGGCGAGGTTCTTCGTGCGACACCTGAGGTGAGTCGGGGCCCGGCGCCCGGCGAGTCGCACGACGAGCTGCGCACCGACTCGCCGGGGCGCCGGGCGCCGGGGCGCCAGGCGTCGGTCGCGCCAGGCGCCGGTCGCGCCGGTCGCGGTGTCGTGGGGGGATTGCTGCGGGCCCGTGCTCAGGCCTTCGTCGCCGGCTCCCGTTCGGGCTCGTCGGCCGCGGGCTCGACGACGCCGACGGCGGCCGGGGGCCTGCCGGGCAGCCAGCAGCACGCGACGAGCGCGAGCGCGGTGAAGCCGACCGCCCACCAGAAGGCGTGGTGGAAGGCGGCCTCCGGCGAGCCGGCGGTCTGCGCGGCGGAGTCGAGCACCACCGCGAGGACCGCGGTGCCGAACGCGCCGCCCACCTGCTGCGAGATGCGCGTGATGACCGAGGCGTGCGGCACCTGGTCGGGCGCGGTGTCGCGGAACGACACGGCCATCACGGGGATCATCACGCCGCCCAGGCCGAAGCCGCGCACCAGCAGCACGACGACCAGCCACCACGTGCTCGTCGCCGCGCCGGCGAACGCGAACGGCACCGTGGTGGCGCCGATGACGACGAACGAGATGACGGTCACGGCCCGCGCCCCGATCGCGTCGGTCAGCCGTCCGGCCAGTGTGCGGCTGAAGATCGAGCCGACGCCCTGCGGCACCATCATCAGGCCCGCCACCAGCGGAGTCGCGCCGCGCAGCTGCTGCCAGAACAGCGGCAGCAGCAGCATGGTGCCCAGTGTCGACGCGCCGACGACGAACAGCGCGGCCGACGACGATCCCACCGACCGCAGCCGCAGCAGCCGTACGTCGACGAGGGCACCGCCACGCATCCGCGCCGCGTGCCACACGAACCCGGCGACCAGCACCACGCCCCCGACCAGCGGCACCAGCACCTGCCAGTGGCCGAACCCGTGGTCCTGGCTCACCTGCGACAGCCCGTAGAGGAGCCCGACGAGGCCGAACGGCAGCAGGAACGCCCCGAGCCCGTCGATCCGGGTGCGCAGCCGGCGGCCGTCGTCGGGGACCCAGGCCCGCGCGAGGAAGAAGCCGACGACGAGCAGCGGCACGTTGATCCAGAACATCCAGCGCCAGGAGAGCCAGTGCAGCACCGCGCCGCCGACCAGCGGGCCGAGCACCGGCCCGAGCACGGCCGGCAGGCCGACGAGCGCGACGACCCGCCCCGTCACCTTGCCGCCGAGCGCCTGCAACGCCAGCGTCGTCATGAGCGGCATGAGGATGCCGCCGCCGACGCCCTGGAGGGCGCGCGCCGCGATCAGCCAGCCGATGGTCGGCGACAGGCTCGCGGCGACCGAGCCGACGAGGAAGACGCCGAGGCCGGTGAGCCAGAGGTTCCTGCCGCCGATACGGCTCTGCGCCCACACCGCCAGCGGGATGGTGAGGGCGAGCGCCAGCAGGTACCCGGTGGACACCCACTGGATGGTGGGCAGCGCCGCGTGCAGGTCGTCGGCCAGCGTCCGGACCGCGATCGAGACGATCGTCGAGTCGAAGAGGACGGCGATGCCGCCGACCAGCGTCGCTGCCACGACGCGGATCACGCGCGGGTCGATCTTCTCGGTGACCTCGGACATGACGACTCCTAAGAGACAGGCGTGTATCTAAGAGAGGACGCTACGTCCGCGCGATAAGATACGCAAATGGATCTTGATCGCAGGCTCGCCGACGGGGCCGAGCGGCGCGAGGCGCGTCGGGCCGCGATCGCCCAGCGTCGGCAGGCGCGTGCGCGGACGGGTGGCTCGAGCGGCCCGGAGCACCGGCGGCGAGGTGCCGAGCTGGAGGGCGCGCTGCTGGAGGCCGTCTGGGACCAGCTGATGCAGAGCGGGTACGAGGGACTGACGTACGAGCGCGTCGCCTACCGTGCGGGCACCAGCCGATCGGTGGTGTACCGCCGGTGGCCGACGAAGCGCGAGCTGGCGCTGGCGGCGATCGCCCACCAGGGCGCCATCCGGGCGCCGCTCGATGCCCCGGACACCGGCACGCTGCGCGGCGACCTGCTCGTCGTGCTCCGTGCCATGAACGAGCAGCGGGCCGAGGCGATGGTCCTCTTCGGCACACGGCTCGGCACCTTCTACCAGGAGGCGGGGATCAGCCCGTCGGTCGCTCGTCAGTACTGGCTGGGTGACCGCAGCACCGCGATGCGCCAGATCCTCGACCGAGCCGTGGCCCGCGGCGAGGTCGACCCGTCACGGGTCACACCCCGCAGCGAGCGTGTCGCCGCCGACCTGCTGCGCCACGAGGTCCTCATGCGCTACAGCCCGGCCACCGACCGGACGATCGTCGAGATCGTCGACGAGGTGGCCGTGCCGCTGCTCACCGGCCGGGCGCCGGGGTCGCCGACGGAAGGTTGACCGTGAAGGCGGCGCCGCCCTCGGGTGCGACGCCGACCACGATCCCGCCGCCCAGCCGCTGCACCAGCCCGTGCACCAGCGACAGCCCGATGCCGACCCCGACCGGCCGCTCGTCCCTGTACCGCGCCCCGAGCGCGCCCGGCTCGAAGGCCACCGCGCGGTCCTCGACAGTCAGTCCCGGCCCGCCGTCGCGCACCTCGAGGACCGCTCCGGTCGGCGCCGGTCGCACGGCGAGCACCACGGGCCGGCCCGTCGGCGTCAGCCGCATCGCGTTGGCGACCAGGCCGTCCAGCACCTGCCGCACCCGCCCCGCGTCCGTCTGCACGACGAGGGGTACGGCCGGGCGCTCGACGACCAGGCGGACCCCCGTGACGTCGGCACGGGGACCCCACGCGCCCGCCGCCTGGTCCAGCAGTGCCACCAGGTCCGTCGGCGCCAGCTCGAGCCGGAAGTCGTCGGCGCCGAGCCGGGCGAGGTCGAGCAGGTCCTCGACCAGCCGGGTCAGCCGCCCTGCCTCGTCGACCACCACCCGGGCGGCCTCGCGCGCCTGGGCGCCCTCGACCACGCCGTCGGCGATCGACTCGCCGAACCCGCGCACCGCCGTCAGCGGGGTGCGCAGCTCGTGCGACACGGACAGCAGGAACCGTCTCTGGCGCGCCTCCGACGTCTCCAGCGCCCCGGCGAGCGCGTTGAGCGACTCGGCGACCTCGGCGACCTCCGGCGGGCCCTCGACCGGGACGCGGACGTCGCGCCGGCCGGAACCCAGCTCGCGCGCGGCGGCCGCGGTGCGGCGCAGCGGCCGGGTGAGGACACGTGCCGTCCCGGCGCCGGCAACCAGGCCGACGACCGCCCCGACGAGCAGGCCGACGACGACGGCCCGGCCGACACGACGGGCGGGGGACAGGGTGGCGGAGCGCTCCTCGGCACGCTCGCGCACCTGGTCCAGCCGGCTGCCCGGCGCGCTCGTCGGGCCGCTCGTCGTGCTGCCGACCGACGAGGCACCGCCGTCCTCCGCGAGCGTCACCCGGGCCGCGGCGAACCCGGCGAGCCCGGCCGCGACCAGCGCGACGCCGACGCACGTCAGCGTGATCCGCGTGGTGAGGCTGGTGCTCACGCGTCACCGGCCTCGTCGCCGGCGTAGCCGACGCCGCGCACGGTGCGCAGCGGCGCGTCGGCGCCGAGCTTGGCCCGCAGCTGCGCGACGTGCACGTCGACGGTCCGCCCGCCGCCACCGCCGTACCCCCACACGGCGGACAGCAGCTCGTCGCGCGTCCACACCCGTCCCGGCGTGCGTAGCAGGTGCGCCAGCAGGTCGAACTCGGTCGGCGTCAGACGGACCTCGTCGTCGTGCGCGTAGGCGCGCCGCCGGGTGACGTCCACCGACACCGGGCCGAGCCGCAGCACGTCGTCGTCCACCGGCCGGGTGCGCCGCAGCACGGCGTGCACCCGCGCGACGAGCTCGCGCGGGCTGAACGGCTTGGTGACGTAGTCGTCGGCGCCCAGCTCGAGGCCGAGGACGCGGTCGACCTCGTCGTCGCGCGCGGTGACGAAGAGCACCGGGGTGCGGTCGCCGCGCTCGCGCAGCCGCCGGCAC
>CAZFTZ010000427.1:0-2821 GCA_964521875.1 uncultured Cellulomonas sp.
GACGGCGTGGACGTCGCGTACGACGACGCGGTCGGCGTCAGCTACCAGCAGGTGATCGACGACCCCGAGGACGCGCTGGCGAGGATCGTCCAACGGTTCCACGAGGTGGAGCGCCGCTGCGACGCCGTCGTCGTCGTCGGCTCGGACTACACGGACGTCGCCGGTCCGACGGAGCTCGCGTACAACGCCCGCATCGCCGCCAACCTCGGCGCACCCACGGTGCTCGTCGTCAACGGCCGCAACCGCACGCCCGAGCAGATCCACGACGTCGCCGAGATCGCGCACAACGAGATGGCGGCCAACCACGCGCAGGTGGTGGCGGTCGTCGCCAACCGCTGCACCGCCCAGGACCTCGATGCGATCCGCACCGAGGTCTCCTGCGGGCACGTGCCGGTGTGGGCGATCCCGGAGGACTCGCTGCTGTTCGCCCCGACGCTGCGCGAGCTGGCCGACGCGGTCGGCGCGCGGCAGATCGGCGGCGACGAGGAGCTGCTCTCGCGCGAGGTGCTGGACGTGCTGGTCGGCGCGATGAGCGTGGAGCACCTGCTGGAGCGGCTGCAGCCCGGCGCCGTCGTCATCACCCCCGGCGACCGCCACGACGTGCTGCTCGGCCTGCTGCTCGCCCACCAGGCGGAGGGCTTCCCCAACCTGGCAGGCGTCCTGCTCACCGGCGGCTTCAACCCGTCGCCGACGATCAGCCGCCTGGTCGCCGGCCTGTCGGCGCGGCTGCCGATCCTCGTCACCGAGCTCGGCACCTTCCGCACCGCCACCGCCGCGAGCGCCACCCGCGGCCGGCTCACCCGTGAGTCGCAGCGCAAGATCGACACCGCGATGGCGCTGTTCGAGAAGTACGTCGACGGCCCCGGCCTGCTGGCCGCGCTCGACGTGCCGCGGATCGAGGTCGTCACGCCGCTGATGTTCGAGTACGGCCTGCTGGACCGCGCCCGCTCGGACCGCAAGCGCATCGTGCTGCCCGAGGGCAACGACGACCGCATCCTGCGCGCCGCCTCGACGCTGCTGCAGCGCTCTGTCGCGGACCTGACGATCCTCGGCGACGAGAGCGCCATCCGCACCCGCGCCACCGAGCTGGGCCTGGTGCTCGACGGCGCCGACATCATCGCCCCCACGGACGGCGAGCTGCTGGAGCGGTTCGCGGCCGAGTACACCGAGCTGCGCAAGCACAAGGGCATGACGCTGGAGCGGGCGCGCGAGGTCGTCGCCGACGTCTCGTACTTCGGCACGATGATGGTCCACCTCGGCCTGGCCGACGGCATGGTGTCGGGTGCGATCCACACCACCGCCCACACCATCAAGCCGTCGTTCGAGATCATCAAGACGGTGCCCGGGGTCGGCAGCGTCTCGTCGTGCTTCCTCATGTGCCTCGAGGACCGCGTGCTGGTGTACGCCGACTGCGCGGTCATCCCCGACCCCACGGTGGAACAGCTGGCGGACATCGCGATCTCGTCGGCGGAGACCGCCGCCCAGTTCGGCATCGAGCCGCGCATCGCGATGCTGTCGTACTCCACCGGCGAGTCCGGCTTCGGCGCCGACGTCGACAAGGTGCGCGCCGCGACCGCCCTGGTGCGGGAGCGCCGCCCCGACCTGTCGGTCGAGGGCCCCATCCAGTACGACGCCGCCGTGGACGCGTCCGTGGCCAAGACGAAGCTGCCCGACTCGGCCGTGGCCGGGCGCGCGACGGTGTTCGTCTTCCCGGACCTCAACACCGGCAACAACACCTACAAGGCCGTGCAGCGCTCGGCCGGCGCCGTGGCCGTCGGCCCGGTGCTCCAGGGCCTGCGCAAGCCGGTCAACGACCTGTCCCGCGGTGCCCTGGTGCAGGACATCGTCAACACCGTCGCCATCACGGCGATCCAGGCACAACCAGGCGCGACGACGACCGCCGCGCAGCCCACCGAGACCGCCGCGGAGGCCGTCACCCGATGAATCCCCAGTCCACCGTCCTGGTCGTCAACTCCGGGTCGTCGTCCATCAAGTACCAGCTCGTCGACCCGGCGGCCGGCCAGGCGATCGCCTCGGGGCTCGTCGAGCGCATCGGTGAGAAGACCGGTGCCGTCAAGCACTCCCACGACGGCCAGACGACGACGCGGCAGCTGCCGATCGCCGACCACGAGGAGGGCATGCGGATCGTGCTCTCCCTGTTCGACGAGGTCGGACCGTCGCTGCACGACTCCCACGTGGTCGCCGTCGGGCACCGCGTGGTCCAGGGCGGCTCGGTGTTCGCCGGCCCGGCGCTGATCGACGACGAGGTCGTCGCGCAGATCGACGCGCTCTCGCCGCTCGGCCCGCTGCACAACCCCGCGCACGTCACCGGCATGCGCGTGACGCGCCGGCTGCTGCCGGACGTGCCGCAGGTCGCCGTCTTCGACACGGCGTTCTTCCGCGACCTGCCGGCCGAGGCCGCGACGTACGCGATCGACAGCAAGGTCGCCGCCGAGCACCAGATCCGTCGTTACGGCGCGCACGGCACCTCGCACCAGTACGTGTCCCAGGAGGCGCCGAAGTTCCTCGGCCGTCCGGCCGAGGAGGTCAACCAGATCGTGCTGCACCTCGGCAACGGCGCCTCCGCGTCGGCGGTCGCCGCGGGCAAGGCGGTGGACACGTCGATGGGCCTGACGCCGCTCGAGGGGCTCGTCATGGGGACGCGCTCCGGTGACATCGACCCGGCGGTCGTGTTCCACCTGCACCGCGTCGGCGGCATGTCGGTCGACGAGATCGACGACCTGCTCAACCGGAAGTCCGGGATCAAGGGACTGTCGGGCGAGAACGACTTCCGTGCGCTGCACTCGATGGTGCAGTCCGG
>CAZFTZ010000428.1:0-3394 GCA_964521875.1 uncultured Cellulomonas sp.
ATCGACACGACGTAGTCGGACAGCAGCGGCCGCAGCGCGAGGTACTCGACTCCCCCGGTGGTGTGCACCACCGTCCCCTCGGGACGGCCGACGAGCTCGTCGTGCCCCAACCAGCCCTTGTGGGTGTGGAACGCGCCGCCCGCCTCGAGCGTGACGGTGAACGGGTGGCCCTTGGAGTCGGTGAGCTGGACGCGGTCGCCGAGGCGGAACGGCCCGCGCCGCCCGGCCGCGCCGGTGGGCTCGTCGGTCGTCGTCACGGGCGGATCGCCGCCACCACGTCGGCGGTGCGGATGAGCGCGGTGACGCGTCCGTCGACGAGCGCGACCAGTACCGGCGACAGCCGCGAGGCCTCGGACAGCGCGGCCAGCAGCGGCTCTCCCGACAGCCGGCCGTCGACGACGGCGCCGACGGGCAGCGGCACGGCCACCGCGGTCACCGGGGTGAGCCCGGCGTGCTCACGGGGCACCGAGGCCGCCGCGTTCACGTCGACGTACGCCGCCGGCCGCCCGTCGGGCGAGAGCACGACGACCTCGCTCGCGCCCGCCGCCGCGGCCCGCGCCCCCGCCGCCGCCACCGACTCCTGGTGGCCCACCGCGACCGCCGGCCGGCCGACTCCCCGCACCGACAGCCCCTGCACGTGCCGCTGCTGGTGCGCGCCGCGCAGCACCTGCGACGCCCCGGACCACAGGAACATCGCGACCATCACCGTCCAGATCAGGGTGTAGAACGACGGCGTCGCGCCGCGCAGCAGGTCCGGGAGCACCGCCCACGCGACCACCGCCACCGCGACCACGCGCCCGCACCACGCCGCGGCCACCATGCCGCGCGTCCGGTCCCTGGTCGCCGCCCAGACCGCCGACTCCAGCAGCTGGCCTCCGTCCAGCGGCAGGCCGGGCAGCAGGTTGAACAGGCCGACGAAGCCGTTGGAGAACGCGCCGGACCACAGGACCCACTGCACCAGCGAGCCGTCGGTCGCGACCCGTGAGATGCCCAGGAACAGGGCCCCGAGCAGCAGGTTCGTCACCGGCCCGGCGACCGCGACCAGCGCCGCGGTCCCCGGCGTCGGCGCCGCGCCCCGGAACGACGTGTGCCCGCCCCACAGCGTCAGGACGAAGGCCGTCGGCTGCTGGCCGCGGGCACGCCCGACGAGCCCGTGCGCCAGCTCGTGGCAGAACACCGACCCGAACAGCAGCACGACGAAGACGAGCGCGACGACGTACGCGCCGGTGCCCAGCCCGGTGGCGCTGCGCACCGACGGCGTGAACGCGGCGGTGAGGACCATCGCCGCCAGCAGGAAGCTCGGCGAGAGCACCACGGGTGCGCCGGCCACCCGGCCGATCACCCAGCCGCGTGGGGCAGGGCTCGGGGCGGGTCGTTGCGCACTCACCCGGCAAGCCTAGGGGCGCGCCACCGCGGCCGTGTCGGTGCGCCCGCCTACCCTCGTGCCGTGACCTCGTCCCGCCGCACCGCTCGCGTCGCGCCCGCCGCTGCCGGAGCGACCATCGGGGGGCCGCGATGACGGTCGAGGACCTGACGATCACCGGCGACGAGGACGTCGACCGCCCCGCGGTCCGTCCCGGCCTGTCGCCGTCGCGCGCCAACGACTTCCAGCAGTGCCCGCTGCTGTTCCGGTACCGCGTCGTCGACCGGCTGCCGGAGCCGACGAGCGAGGCCGCCGCCCGCGGCACGCTGGTGCACGCGGTGCTGGAGCGGCTGTTCGACCTGCCGGCCGCCGAGCGCACCCCGGACGCGGCCCTCGCCCTGCTGCCCGGCCAGTGGCAGGCGCTGCGCGAGCACGTCCCCGCGTACGACGAGCTCTTCGCCTCCCCCGCCGACGAGGCGGCGTGGCTGGCCGGCGCCGGCGAGCTGCTGGGCACGTACTTCACGCTCGAGGACCCGACGCGGCTGGAGCCCGAGTCACGCGAGCTGCCGGTGCGCCTCGACCTCGACGACGGCCCGCAGCTGCGCGGCATCGTCGACCGGGTCGACGTCGCGCCGAACGGCTGGGTGCGGATCGTCGACTACAAGACGGGCCGGTCGCCGCGGCCCGGCTACGAGGGCCACGCCCTGTTCCAGATGCGGTTCTACGCCTACGTGCTGTGGCGCACCCGCGGCGTGCTGCCCCGGCTGCTCCAGCTCGAGTACCTCACCGACGGTCAGGTGATCCGGCACGAGCCGACCGAGGCCGAGATGACCACGCTGGAGGCGCGGGTCCGTTCGCTCTGGGCGTCGGTGCAGGCGACCGCGCGCGCCGGCTCGTGGCAGCCACGGACGTCCGCGTTGTGCGACTGGTGCTCGTTCCGCGACCTGTGCCCCGCGTTCGGTGGCACCCCTCCGGAGCTCGACGACGACGCCGTCGAGCGGGCGACGGGCGTCAGACCCGGTCGCCCCTGAGCTCGAGCACCTCGCCGGTCGCGATCCGCGCCAGGTCGGCGACCGTGACGGTGCTGAGCGAGCCGGCGTGGGACAGCCGCGGGTCGTCGGGCAGCCGCACCTCCGACGCGACCGCCAGCACGTGCGCGCCTGACGCCAGTGCGGCCGTGACGCCGGCGCGGGAGTCCTCGACGACCACGCACACCGCCGGGTCGACGTGCAGCCGGCTCGCCGCCAGCAGGTACGGCTGGGGGTCCGGCTTCGGCCGGTCCACCTCGTCGCCGGGCACGACGACGGCGAACGCGTCGCCGCTGTCGCGCAGCACCGGTCCGGTGAGGTTGCGGTACGACGAGGTGACCAGCGCCTGCGGCACACCGGCGGCGCGCAGCGCGTCGACCAGCTCGCGCGCGCCGGGCTGCCAGCGTGCCGAGGCCGCCTGACGGGCGATGATCCGCTCCGACATCCAGCGGATGATCTCGTCGGCCGGAAGCGCGACGCCGGCGCCCTGCAGCGCCCGGGCGTAGTCCGGCAGGGCGGTGCCGACCAGGGCGATCCCGTCCTCCAGCGTCCACGTCCCGCCGTGGCGCGCGACCAGCGCGGCCTCCTCCTCGCGCCACAGTGGCTCGGTGTCCACCAGCGTGCCGTCCAGGTCCCAGAGCACCGCGGTGGGCAGGGCTGGGGTGGGCATGCGGGACCTCCGTCGAGGTGCGGGGACGAGGTGACGAGGCTACCCCGGGTGACGCGGCCCCACGGTGCCGCGACCCAGCGCCTAGGCTGGCGGGGTGAGCGAGAGCGCAGCCGGTGACCTGCCCGTCGGTGCGACGGTGCTGGTCGCGGCCTTCGAGGGCTGGAACGACGCGGGTGCCGCCGCGACGCAGGCCGTCGCCTACCTCGCCGAGGTCTGGGACGCCGAGCAGGTCGACGAGCTCGACCCCGAGGAGTACCACGACTTCCAGGTGAACCGGCCCGTGGTGGGCACCGGTCCCGACGGCACGCGCGAGATCACCTGGCCCACCACGTC
>CAZFTZ010000429.1:0-3490 GCA_964521875.1 uncultured Cellulomonas sp.
CGGCTGGGCGACGCCGGCCGGCACCTACCCGCTGCGCGTGGGCCGCTCGTCGCGCGACCTGCGCCTGACCACGGAACTGGACGTCCCGGTCCACGAGAAGCAGTTCCCGCAGTAGTCCACGCAACCGACGGCGGGACGACCGCCCCGCCGTCACACCCAGTGCAAGGAGGCACTCGTGACAACGCGCAAGCTGGCCGCGACGGTCGCCACCCTGGCTGCCGTCGCGATGCTGGCCACCGCCTGCAGCAGCGGTGGCGGCAACGGAACGCCGAGCGGCAGCACGTCCGCCGGCGGTGGCAACAGCGCCGCGGCCTCGGGCCAGACGCTCACCGTCTGCATGCCGAACGGCCCGCAGACGAACAACTCCAACCCGTTCCTGTCGACCGCGTCGGGCAACTCGCTCGGCTACCGGTTCGCCATCTACGAGCCGCTGACCCAGGTCAACGACACCCGCCCGGCGCACGAGCCGGTGCCGTGGCTCGCCAAGGCGTGGACGTGGAACGACGACTACACGCAGCTCGACATCACCGCGCGCGACGGCGTGAAGTGGTCCGACGGCCAGGACTTCACGGCCAAGGACATCGCCTTCTCGCTGCAGCTGCGCAAGGACCACGACGCGCTCAACACCGAGGGCATCCCGTACGGCGACATCACGACGAACGGTGACACGGTGACGGTGACGTTCACCACCGGCCAGTTCATCAACCAGCTGAAGATCCTGCAGCTGTTCGTCGTGCCCGAGCACATCTGGTCGGCGATGGCGGACCCGGAGACGGACACCAACCAGAACCCGATCGGCACCGGCCCGTACACGCTGACGTCCTGGACCGACCAGGCCGTGATCCTCGACCAGAACCCGAACTACTGGGGCGGCAAGCTCGCGGTGCCGCAGCTGCGGTACACCTCGTACTCCGGCAACGACACCGAGACCACCGCGCTGGCCACCGGCGAGTGCCAGTGGGGCTGGACGTTCATCGCGGACTACCAGAACGTGTACGTCGCGAAGGACCCCGACCACAACAAGGCGTTCTTCCCCGCCGGCCTGGGCGTGGACATGCTGATGCTCAACGTCACCAAGGCGCCGTTCGACGACGTCGCGGTGCGCAAGGCGCTCAACATGGTGATCGACCGCAAGCAGGCGTCCGAGGTCGCCGAGTCCGGCATCTTCCCCGAGGTGACCAGCATCACCGGCATCCCGACCCCCGCGGGCGACTCGTTCATCTCCGAGAAGTACCAGGGCCAGACGTACCAGGTGGACGTGGACGGCGCCAAGAAGGTGCTCACCGACGCCGGGTACACGTACGACGGCGACAAGCTGATCGGCAAGGACGGCCAGCAGGTGGCCTTCCAGCTCCACGTGCCGGCCGGCTGGAACGACTACGTCACCAGCCAGCAGCTCATCGCCCAGGCCGCCCAGTCGATCGGCATGGACGCCACCGTCGACACCCCGACGGCCGACGCCTGGACCGACGCGAACAACAAGGGCGACTTCCAGGCGTCCCTGCACTGGACGAACACCGGCATCACGCCGTTCGAGATGTACTCGAACATGTTCGACCCGATCTACTACGCGGAGGTCGGGCAGGTGGCGAACTGGAACTTCGGGCGCTACCAGAACGCAGACGCGGCGGCGGCCTTCAAGGCCTACACCGACGCCAGCAGCGATGCCGACCGCAAGGCGGCGCTCGACACGATCGAGGACATCTTCGTCGAGGACGTGCCGGCCATCGTCGTGGACGCCCGCCCGGCGGGCGCCGAGTACTCGACGAAGTACTACGTCGGGTGGCCCAGCGACGACGACGACTACGCCAACCCGCAGCCGACCGTCGCCAACGCGGCGTGGATCCTCACCAAGCTGACGCCTGCGGGCTGATGCTGCGGTAGGACCCGACGCGGTCCCCGCCGGCCCCTCCTCGGCCGGCGGGGACCGCCACGCCCCGACCCCCTCCCGAGCCAGGTGACCCGATGACCGACCCGACCGCGACAGCCCCGCCCGACGACGTCGTCCTCGAGGCGGTCGGCCTGACCAAGCACTTCCCGGTGCGCGGTCTGACCTCGCGCGCCCACGTCCACGCCGTCGACGGCGTCGACCTCGCGCTGCGCTCCGGCCAGGTGCTCGCCCTCGTGGGCGAGTCCGGGTCCGGCAAGTCCACCGTCGCGCGGCTGCTGGCGCGCTTGTACCCGCAGACCGCCGGTGAGGTGCTGCTGCACGGCACGCCGGTGACCGCCCTCGAGGGCCGTGCCTTCCGCGCGTACTGCCGGAAGGCCCAGATGATCTTCCAGGACCCGTTCGCGTCGCTGAACCCGGTGCACACGGTGCGCTACGTGCTGACGCGTGCGCTGCGGATCCACCACCCCCGGCTGCGCGGCGACGCGCTGGAGGATGCGCTGCGCGCCCTGCTGGAGCGGGTGCAGCTCGCGCCCGACACCTTCGTCGACAAGTTCCCGCACGAGCTGTCCGGCGGCCAGCGCCAGCGCGTCGCGATCGCCCGCGCGCTCGCCGCGGACCCGGAGGTGCTGCTGGCCGACGAGCCGATCTCGATGCTCGACGTGTCGATCCGGCTCGGCGTGCTCAACCTGCTGCGCGACCTGCGCGACCGGCTCGGCATCGCGATCCTCTACATCACCCACGACATCGCCTCCGCCCGCTACTTCGCCGACCGGACGCACGTGATGTACGCCGGGCGCACCGTCGAGACCGGCGACAGCGAGTCCGTGACGCAGACGCCGGCGCACCCGTACACGCAGCTCCTGGTGCGCTCGGCGCCGGACCCGGAGCACCTGGGCGACCCGGTGCACACCGGCGCCACCGGCGAGCCGCCGAACATGGTGGCGCCACCCGCCGGCTGCCGGTTCCACCCGCGCTGCCCGTTCGCCACCGAGCTGTGCCGCACCCGGCAGCCGGAGCTGCTGCCGATCGGGCCGGGCCGCACGGTCGCCTGCTGGGGGTACGCGCCCGACGAGCCCGGGGTGCCCGACCTCGGCTCGGCCAAGGTCCCTGTGGGCACCGTCGCAGCCGCGCAGGAGGTGGCTTCCCGATGAGGTTCCTCGTCCGGCGCGCCGTCTTCTACCTCGTCACGCTCTGGGCCGCGGTGACGATCAACTTCTTCATCCCGCGGATGATCCCGGGCGACCCGGTGCAGGCGATGATCGCGCGGATGCAGGGCCAGCTCGACACGCACGCGATCCACTCGCTGTACGTGCTGTTCGGGCTGGACAAGCAGGTCAGCCTGTGGGACCAGTACTGGCAGTACTGGGGCCAGCTGCTGCGCTGCGACCTGGGCGTGTCCTTCGCCTACTTCCCGACCCCGGTCGCGTCGGTGCTGCGCACGTCCCTGCCGTGGACGCTCGGCCTGGTCGGGGTGGCGACGATCGTCGCCGTCGTCGGCGGCTCGCTGATCGGGGTGTACCTCGGCTGGCGCCGCGGCACCAAGGCCGACGCGATCGTCCCGATCACCACGTTCTTCTCGTCGGTCCCGTACTTCTGGCT
>CAZFTZ010000430.1:0-6110 GCA_964521875.1 uncultured Cellulomonas sp.
ACACGCGGTAGTCGCGAAGCACGAACTTGACCTGCGGTTTCGCGCGGAGCCTGGGCAGCACGAGAACGACTGTCGCCCATTGAGAGCTCATCAGCGCCGAGCCGCTGACCTGGGTACTTCATCCAAGCAGATACCCAGAACATGTGTTCGATGGTACGCGCCACAACAGGCATCTGTCCAGGTCAACGCCCACATCGACTCACCCCGGACGAGTGAATCGCGGGCCCGCACCCGTCCGCCGTCGCATGCAGGCCTCCCCGTGCCGCCTCACTAGACTCGGCGCCATGTCCACCCCCTGGCGCGACGAGGTCGCGCGCGTGGCCGGCCTGGCACGGATCGACCTGAAGCCCGACGAGCTCGACCGGCTCGCGGGCGAGCTCGAGGTGATCGTCCAGTCCGTCGCGCGCGTCAGCGAGGTCGCCACCCCCGACGTCCCCGCGACCAGCCACCCGCTGCCATTGAGCAACGTCTTCCGGGCCGACGAGCCGGAGGCGCCGCTCGACCGGGACGAGGTGCTGTCGCAGGCGCCCGCGGCGGAGGACGGCAAGTTCCTCGTCCCGCAGATCCTCGGGGAGGACGCATGACCGACCTGACGCGGCTGTCCGCGGCCGACCTCGCCGCGAAGCTGGCGGCTGGCGAGACCTCCAGCGTCGAGGCGACGCAGGCCCACCTCGACCGGATCGCCGCGGTCGACGGCCCGGTCCACGCGTTCCTCCACGTCTCGTCCGACGAAGCGCTGGCGACCGCCCGCGCGGTGGACGACGAGCGCGCCAAGGGCGGCCGGCTGCACCCGCTGGCCGGCGTGCCGATCGCCGTCAAGGACGTCGTCGTCACCCGCGGCCTGCCCACCACCGCCGGTAGCCGCATCCTCGAGGGCTGGGTCCCGCCCTACGACGCCACGCTCGTCACCAAGATCAAGGCCGCCGGCCTGCCGATCCTCGGCAAGACGAACATGGACGAGTTCGCCATGGGCTCGTCGACCGAGCACAGCGGCTACGGCAACACGCACAACCCGTGGGACCTCGACCGCATCCCGGGCGGCTCGGGTGGCGGGAGCGCCGCCGCGGTCGCCGCCTACGAGGCGCCGCTGGCGATCGGCACCGACACCGGCGGCTCGATCCGCCAGCCCGCCGCCGTCACCGGCACCGTCGGCGTCAAGCCCACCTACGGCTCGGTGTCGCGCTACGGCCTCGTCGCCCTGGCGTCCTCCCTCGACCAGGCGGGCCCGGTGACCCGCACCGTGCTGGACGCCGCGCTGCTGCACCAGCTGATCGCCGGTCACGACCCGCACGACTCCACGTCGCTGACCGACGAGGTCCCCGACTTCGTCGCGGCCGCCCGCCAAGGCCTCGCCGGTGACGTCACGGGGCTGCGCGTCGGCGTGGTCAAGGAGCTGTCCGGCGACGGCTACCAGCCCGGTGTCGTCGCGCGCTTCCAGGAGTCGCTGGAGCTGCTGCGGGACGCCGGCGCCGAGATCGTCGAGGTCTCCTGCCCGCACTTCGACTACGCGCTCGCCGCGTACTACCTCATCCTTCCGGCGGAGGCGAGCAGCAACCTCGCCAAGTTCGACGGCATGCGCTACGGCCTGCGCGTCGAGCCGCAGGACGGCCCGGTCACCGCCGAGCGCGTCATGGCCGCCACCCGCGGCCAGGGCTTCGGCGACGAGGTGAAGCGTCGCATCATCCTCGGCACCTACGCGCTGTCCGCCGGCTACTACGACGCCTACTACGGCAGCGCGCAGAAGGTCCGCACCCTGATCCAGCGCGACTTCGCCGCGGCGTTCGGGCGAGTGGACGTGCTGGTCTCCCCGACCGCGCCGACGACGGCGTTCAAGCTGGGGGAGAAGCTCGACGACCCGCTGGCGATGTACCTCAACGACGTCGCGACGATCCCGGTGAACCTCGCCGGCGTGCCGGGCATGTCGGTGCCGGCCGGGTTGTCCGACGACGGCCTGCCGGTCGGCTTCCAGGTGATCGCGCCGGCCCGCGAGGACGCCCGGCTGTACCGGGTGGCCGGCGCCGTCGAGGCGATGCTGGAGGAGCGCTGGGGCGGTCCGATCCTGACCAAGGCGCCGGAGCTGGAGGTGGCCAAGTGAGCGACGCGCTCGTGGACTACGACGAGGCGGTGGACCGCTACGACCCGGTCTTCGGCATCGAGGTGCACGTCGAGCTCGGCACCCGCACCAAGATGTTCGACGGCGCCGAGCAGTTCTTCGGCGCCGACGCCAACACGCAGGTCACGCCGGTGAGCCTCGGCCTGCCCGGTGCGCTGCCGGCGGTCAACGGCACCGCGGTCGAGTACGCGATCCGCATCGGCCTGGCGCTGAACTGCAGCATCGCGGAGTCCTGCCGGTTCGCCCGGAAGAACTACTTCTACCCGGACGTCCCGAAGAACTTCCAGACCAGCCAGTACGACGAGCCGATCGCCCACGACGGCTGGGTCGACGTCGAGCTCGAGGACGGCACGGTGTTCCGCGTCGAGATCGAGCGCGCCCACATGGAGGAGGACGCCGGCAAGAACACGCACGTCGGCGGCGAGGGCGGCCGCATCCATGGCGCCACCTACTCCCTGGTCGACTACAACCGCGCCGGCGTGCCGCTCGTCGAGATCGTCACCAAGCCGGTCGCCGGGGCCGGCGCCCGTGCCCCCGAGGTCGCCCGCGCCTACGTCCAGACGCTGCGCGACATGTTCCGCGCGCTCGGGGTGAGCGAGGCACGGATGGAGCGCGGCAACGTGCGCGCCGACGTCAACCTGTCGCTGCGGGCCTCGTCGGACGCCCCGCTCGGCACCCGCACCGAGACGAAGAACGTCAACTCGTTCCGCTCCGTCGAGCGCGCGGTCCGCTACGAGATCTCCCGCCAGGCCGCCGTGCTGGACGCCGGGCAGACCGTGGTCCAGGAGACCCGGCACTGGCATGAGGACACCGGCATCACGACGAGCGGGCGCATCAAGTCCGACGCCGAGGACTACCGCTACTTCCCCGAGCCGGACCTGCTGCCGATCGTCCCCGACCCGGCCTGGGTCGAGGAGATCCGCGCCCACCTGCCGGAGCTGCCCGCCGCTCGTCGTCGGCGGTTGCAGGCCGACTGGGGCTACGCCGACGCGGAGATGCGCGACGTCGTCAACGCCGGCGCCGTCGACCTCATCGACGCCACCGTCACCGCGGGCGCGTCCCCGGCCGCGGCCCGCAAGTGGTGGATGGGCGAGCTCGCCCGCACCGCCAAGGAGCAGGGCGCCGACCTCGAGACGCTGCCGGTGACGCCGGCCCAGGTCGGCGCCCTCCAGCGCCTGGTCGACGCCGGCACGCTCACCGACAAGCTGGCGCGCCAGGTGCTCGAGGGCGTCCTGGCAGGCGAGGGCGAGCCCGACGAGGTCGTCGCCGCGCGCGGGCTGGCGGTCGTGTCCGACGACGGCGCGCTGCTCGCCGCGATCGACCAGGCCCTGGCCGCGCAGCCGGACGTCGTCGCCAAGATCCAGGGCGGCAACCTTGGCCCGGTGGGCGCGATCATCGGCGCGGTGATGAAGGCGACCCGCGGCCAGGCCGACGCCGCGCGGGTGCGCGAGCTCGTCCTGGAGCGGGTGAACGCCTGACCCGTCCTCGCAACCTGCGAGTCACACGGCGTCCGTAGCATCCCGCCCATGGACAAGCCGACCCTGCAGGGCGAGATGCTGGTGCTGCGGCCGATCGGCCCGCACGACGCGGATGCCATCTGGGAGGTCGTCAGCGACCCCGAGAGCCGCCGCCTCGCGGGCCTGTCCGAGGAGCTGACGCACCGCGACGTCCAGCGCTGGACCGCGCACGTGGCGACGGTCGACGACCGGATCGACCTCGCGGTGACGATGTCCGGGTCCGACGAGTACCTCGGTGAGATCGTGCTCGACGCGATCGACCCCGTGGTGCGCTCCGCCAACCTGCGGCTGACGATGCGCCCCGCCTACCGGGGTCGCGGCTACGGCACGGAGGCGATCCAGCTCGTGCTCGGCATGGGGTTCGACGGCCTGGGGCTGCACCGCATCGGGCTCGTCGTGCCCGCGATCAACGCGCGCGCCAAGTCGCTCTACGAGAACGTCGGGTTCCGCGTCGAGGGGCGGCTGCGGGACGCCTTCCGCGACGGCGACGGCTGGACCGACGGTCTGGTGATGGGCCTGCTGGAGGACGAGTACCGTGCCGGTCAGCTGCCGGTCGTCACCCCCTGAGAGGCCCCTGGGCGCATGCTCACCGTCACCGTCCCCACGCCCGACCTGCTCGACCGGCTCGCCGACCTGACCGACCGCGTCCGGCTGGTCCACTGGGACCTGTCCACCCCGTTGCCCGACGAGCTCGCAGCACAGGTCGACATCGTCGTGATCCCGCACTACTTCGTGCGGCCGGGCGGCTGGGCGGTGCTCGGCACGCTGCCGAACCTGCGGCTTGTCCAGCTGCCGAGCGCCGGGTTCGAGCACGCGCTGCCGCTGGTGCCGAAGGGCGTCACGGTGTGCAACGGGCGCGGCATCCACAGTGCCGGCACCGCGGAGATGGCGCTCGCGCTGACCCTCGCGATGCAGCGCGGCCTGGTCGACGCGGTCCGCGCGATGGCGGACTGCCGCTGGCACAACCCGTTCCTGCCGTCGCTGGCCGACCGGCGGGTGCTCGTCGTCGGTGCCGGCTCGGTGGCCGACGCGGTGCTGGCGCGGCTGCGCCCGTTCGAGGTGGAGGTCACCCGGGTGGGTCGCACGGCGCGCGACACCGCGGACGGGCCGGTGCACGGGGTCGACGAGCTGCCGGCGCTCGTCGCCGACGCCGACGTGGTGATCCTCACCGTCCCGCTCGACGAGTCCACGTACCACCTCGTCGACGCCGAGCTGCTGGCCCGCATGAAGGACGGCACGCTGCTCGTCAACGTCGCACGAGGCAAGGTGGTAGACACCGACGCCCTGCTCGCCGAGCTGCAGGCGGGCCGGCTGCGCGCCGCGCTGGACGTCACCGACCCCGAGCCGCTGCCGCCCGACCACCCGCTGTGGCACGTGCCGAACGTGCTGGTCACGGCCCACCAGGGTGGCAACGTCGACGCGGCCTACCCGCGCACCGCCGCGCTCGTCCGCCGCCAGCTGGAGACCTTGCTCGCCGGCGGTGAGCCGATCAACGTCGTCGCGCGCACCTGACGACGCACCGGCGGGCGGCCCACGGGTGAGGGCGCGCTGACGCGCGGATCGACCCGCTCATCCGCGCGCAGCAGCGCCCTCAGCGACCGGTGTGCCGACCGGGCGCGTGTCGGCGGCGCCCGCCAGCACGCGCAGCTCGCCGAGCAGCTCGTTCCCGATCCCGACGAGGGAACGGCGCTCGTCGTCGCCGATCCACTGGGTGAACGCGATGCCGAACACCGTGGTGCCGGTCTCGGCGGCCAGCCGCGCCACCGGGTCCGCGACGCCACGGCCGAGCAGCGCGTCGTGGACCAGGCCCGCCAGCGCGGCCATCTTGTGCCGCTCACGCTCCTGCAGCCCGGGGTTGGCGTCGATCACCCACTGCCGCGCGCGCGACCACGCGCGGCGCTCCTCGGTGAAGAACGCCGCACCGGAGCGCAGTGCGGCGGCGACGACGTCCAGTGGGGCGGCGTCCGCCGGCGCGGAGTCGATGCCGCGCAGGAAGGCCTCGCCCAGCAGCTCCTGGCCGGCGAACAGCACCTCGCGCTTGTCGGCGAAGTGACGGAAGAACGTGCGCTCGGTCACGCCGACCGACTCGGCGATCTGCGCGGTGGTCGTCTGCTCGAAGCCCTGCGCGGTGAACAGGTCGAGCGCGGCCTGCGCCAGCCGCTGCTGTGTTCCCGGTTCCCATCGCGCCACGGTGCCAGTGTAGTGATGACAGCGACTGTCGTGACGGTGATACCGTGATGTCCGTCGCTGACATGACAACGAGAGAAGGACATCATGCGCGTGTTCGTCACGGGAGCCTCCGGCTGGATCGGGTCCGCGTCGGTCGACGAGGTGCTCGCCGCGGGCCACGAGGTGACCGGCCTGGCGCGCTCCGACGCGTCCGCCGCCGCACTGGCCGCCAAGGGCGTCACGGTGCTGCGCGGCGACCTCGACGACCTCGGCTCGATCCGCCAGGGCGTGCAGGCGGCCGACGCCGTGCT
>CAZFTZ010000431.1:0-3514 GCA_964521875.1 uncultured Cellulomonas sp.
TCGCTCGTCGGGCTGGCCGTCTGAGCCCGTCTACCCTGGCCGCGTGGCACGCAGGGACCCGACGGGCACGCCCGCGCTCGTCGCGCTCGCCGCGGCCGGCGTGCCGCACACCGTCCACTCCTACGAGCACGACCCTCGCACGCCCGCCGGCTACGGGCTGGAGGCGGCCACCGCGCTCGGCCTGGACCCCGCCCAGGTGTTCAAGACGCTCGTCGCCGAGGTGGACGGCCGGCTGACGGTCGCGGTCGTCCCCGTCACCGGGCACCTGGACCTCAAGGCGCTGGCTGCCGCGGCCGGCGGCAAGCGTGCCGGGATGGCGGACCGCGGCGACGCGGAGCGCGCCACCGGGTACGTCGCCGGCGGCATCTCCCCGCTCGGCCAGAAGACCGCGCTGCCGACGGTGGTCGACGAGACGGTGTGGCTGTACGACGAGGTCTACGTCTCCGGCGGCCGCCGCGGGCTGGACGTCGGCCTGGCACCCGAGGACCTCGTGCGGCTGACCGGCGCGGTGGTCGCCGACCTCGCGCGCGGCTGAGCGCGCGCGGTTCAGCGCCAGGGCAGCGACGCGCGCTCCGCCCAGTACTGCTCCGGCGGCTCGGCGAGCGAGGCGATGTCGCTGGCCCGCGTCGTCGGCTTGCGCGCCGCGAGGTTGGACAGCAGCTGCGGCACCGTGACCGCCCCCGACAGCACGACGTCGGCGAACGGCTGCTCGAGCGCCCAGGCGATCGCGTGCGCGTCGGGCGTCTGCTCGTCGTCCATCGCGAGGTCCTCGGCGACCCGCTCGTCGCCGTGCTCGGTCAGCCGGCCGTTGGCCAGCGCCTCCTTGATGACGACGAACCAGCCGGCGTTCTGCGCCTCGGCGAGCGCCGAGCCGACCGACCGCTCCAGCAGGTTCCACGTCGCCTGCACCGAGCGGTACGGGCAGTCGTCGAGCTCGAGCGCCTGGCGGATCGTCGCGCCCTGCTGCGCCCCGCTGGTCGAGAACCCGACGAGCACGCCGGACGACGCCAGGTCGGCCATCCGCGCCAGGACAGGCGGGTCGGTCAGCGCCGGGTCACCCGGAGTCATCGAGTGGACGTCGTAGACGTCCGGCGGACCGCCCAGCGCCTCGAGCGTCTGCGGCCACTGGCGGTCGAACATCTCCGCCGAGTGGTCCTTCACCTCCTGCGGGTCCGCCTTCTCGTCCCAGTTCGCGACGTACTCGTAGCCCCACTTGGACCCGATCACCAGGTCGTCCCGGCGCTCCGGGTGCTCCGCGAGCCACGAGCCGACGAACCGCTCGGCGTAGCCGTAGGACCGCGCACAGTCGACGTACCGGACACCGGCGTCCCACGCCGCGTCGAGCACCTCGTGCGTGCGCTGCTCCAGCTTCTCCGGCGACCGGCGCCACGCCAGGTCGGAGCCGCGGCCGAGCGTGATGTAGGCCGGCCGGCCGAGAGCGGCCAACCCGATCCCGACGCGCAGCACGCCGGGGGCGGTGAGCTTGTCCGGTCGAGGCACGACTGGTTCCTCCTCATGCCGTCAGCGGTCGCCGCGATGCGACCGGCCCGAGCCTAGCGTGGGTATTTCCACCCTGGACGGCGGCTCCTCGTGTACGCGCGGGAATTCACACCGTGCACCCGAGATGTCGTGCCGACGAGGAGGGCGACCATGTGGCGCAGGGCTTTCGTGGGTGTCGCGGCGGTGCTGGCGCTGGCCGCGTGCGGCACGTCGGGCGGTGGTGAGGCCGACACCGACGGAGCGATGCAGACGGCGTCGGCACGGCCGGGCACCACGACGGCGGCGGCGCCTACCGGCGGACCGGCGACGGCTCGGGAGGCGACCGCGTCCGCGTCCGCCGAGGCCACGGCGCAGGGCGTCGCCGTCGCCGCGGATCCGTGCACCGTGGTCACCCAGTCGGAAGCCGCCGCGCTGTCCGGCATGGACGTCCAGCCGGGGCAGACGACCGCCACCGGCGAGGCCGGCAAGGTGTGCACGTACGTGTCGGCCACCGGCGGTGCGGTGTCCGTCATCGTCGCGCAGGCGACGAACGCCGCCGACGCCGACGCGGTGTGGGACGAGCAGGAGGCACGGGCCAAGGACTCCTTCGGGAAGGCGCTCCCCGAGGGTGTCGACTTCGACTGGAGCCTCGACGACGTCACCGGGCTGGGCGACCACGCGGCGATCGGCACCGGAACGGCGACGATCGCGTCGGTGACGATCAGCGGGACGGACGTCTTCGTGCTGCGCGGCACTCAGTTCCTCGCCATCAGCTCGTTCGCGATGGGGGGCACCGCGCCGAGCGCCGACGTGATGGAGGCGGCGGCCCGGACCGCGCTCGGCCGGCTGTGAGCTCGGCGGCACGTCGCGGCCGGTAGCGTTCCGGGTCGTGGCGGACGACGAGCTGGCAGGGCGCCTGGCCGCCGTGCACGCGCGGATCGACCGTGCTGCCGCGGCCGTGGGCCGGTCTCCCGCCGACGTCACGCTGCTGCTGGCGACCAAGATGCAGGACGCCGCCACGATCCGGGCCGCGGTGGACGCGGACCGCGCGCTGGGCACGAGCCGCCGCCTGCTGCTCGGGGAGAACCGGGTGCAGGAGCTCGTCGCCAAGGGCCCGTCGCTGGCGGATCTCGGCGTGCCATACCACCTCATCGGCCCGCTGCAGTCGAACAAGGTCAACGCCGTGCTGCGCTGGGCGGACTCGGTCGACGCCGTCGAGTCGCTCGACGTGGCCCGCCGCCTCGCCGCCCGGCGGGCCGGCCGCTACGCCGACCTCGAGGTGATGGTGCAGGTGAACGTCTCCGGCGAGGCGACCAAGCACGGAGTCGCGCCCGACGAGGCCCCGGCGCTCGCCGCGGCGGTCGGCGCACTGCCCGGGCTGCGGCTGGTCGGCTTCCAGACGATCGGCGCCCTCTCGTCGGACCCTGCGGTGGTACGCGCCGGGTTCGCCACCCTGCGGCGCGTGCGGGACGTGGTCCGCGCCTCGGGTGCGCCGGGCACGGCCGCGGCCGATGAGCTGTCGATGGGCATGACCGGTGACCTGGAGCTGGCCGTCGCCGAGGGCGCGACGATGGTCCGGGTCGGCACGGCGGTCTTCGGCCCGCGGCCCTGACGGTTGTGGGGAACGTTCGTCACGCGGGGCGCTACGGATGTTCCCCGCGGTCGGTGTCAGGGCAGCCGCGCCGTCCACTCCGGGTTCTCGAACTTCTCCGCGCGCAGCCGCTCGGCCCGTGCCAGCTCGTCGGGTGTCAGCGCGCCGTCGACCGTGCGGTACCGGTTGCGGAAGTGCTTCCCGAAAGCTGCGATGACCTCCTCGCGCGGCAGGTGGGTCTGCGAGCGCACCGGATCGACCCGCTTGACGGCGCTCGGCGTGCCCTTGTCGGACAGCTTCTCCCGCCCGATCCGCAGCACCTGGTTCATCTTGTCGGCGTCGATGTCGTACGCCATCGTCACGTGGTGCAGCACCGCGCCGCCGACCATCCGCTTCTGTGCGGAGCCGGCGATCTTGCCGGCCGGGGACGCGATGTCGTTCAGG
>CAZFTZ010000432.1:0-11469 GCA_964521875.1 uncultured Cellulomonas sp.
GAAGACGATCGACGCGCGCTGCGCCCAGCGCACCAGCCCGGACTGCGTGATCACCGCGACCGCGCCGAACGCCACCATCCCGTCGATGAAGCGGGCGGTGGTGCCGCGCGTGATGGCGTCGACCACCCGGCCGAGCAGCCAGGGGCCCGCCAGACCGGCGGTGGCCGCCAGCGTGTGCATCGCCGCGATGCGGCCCAGCTCCCGCCGGTGGGTGCGCAGCAGCCCGGCCGCGTAGCGGCGCACCGTCGCCGAGTCGGCAACCGGCAGCTTCATCGCGCACCTCCCTCACGTCGCGCGTACAGGTCCTCGACCGACTCGTCGTCGGCCGTCCCCACCTCGTCGACCCCGTCGACCTGGCCGGCCACGGCAGCGATCCAGTCGGGCTCCGTCTCGTCGGCCTCGTCGTCCAGCCGCCGCCCGACCACCCGCCGGTACGCCTCCGCGACCCGCGCGCCCGCCGCGCCGTCGAGCAGCTCGTCGTGCGTGCCGCGCGCCACCAGGCGCCCGCCGGACACCAGCTGCACCTCGTCGACGTGCTCCAGCACCAGCGGGCTCGCGGTGACCACGAGCGTCGAGCGGCCACGCCGGGCACCGGCCAGCCGGGCGGCGATCCGTGCCTCGGTGTGCGCGTCGACCGCGCTCGTCGGCTCGACCAGCACCAGCACCTCGGGGTCGATCAGCAGCGCCCGCGCGAGCGCGACCCGCTGCCGCTGCCCGCCCGACAGCGACCGGCCCTTCTCCGGCAGGTCGCCGTCCAGACCGCCCGGCACCGAGTCCAGCACGTCGTGCGCGTCGGCCAGCGCCACCACCCGGTGCAGGTCGTCGGGCCCGGCGCCGCCGCGCACGTCCAGCTCGACGCCGAGCCGCCCGGAGAACAGGTGGGGTGTCGCCTCGGCGACGACGATCCGGCGACGCACCTCGGCCTTCGGCAGGTCGGCCAGCGGGGCGCCGCCGAACGTCACCGGCGTGCCCGCCTCCGTCTCGTCGTCGAACCGGCCCATCCGGGTGGCGATGGCCGCCACCTCGTCGGGGTCCGCCGAGACCAGCCCGACGAGCTTTCCGGGCTCCAGCCGCACGCCGCTGACCTCGTCGACCAGTGCCGCGCCGGGCCTGGGTGCCACCGCCGTCGCGGGCCGCACGCCGGTCGCGGGGACCACGCGCAGCACCCCGAGCACCTTGGTCGCCCCGACCCAGGCGCGCGTCGCGGCCTGCAGCATGATCGTGGCGTTCTGCACCGGCCAGCCGAGGAACGCCGCGAAGCCGTACGTCGTCACGAGCTGACCGGGCGTGATGGTGCCGGCCAGCGCCATGTGCGCACCCAGCCATACCAGCAGCCCGACGAACAGCCCGGGCAGCAGCACCTGCAGTGCGTCCATCCACGACTGCGTCCCGGCGACCTCCACCCCTCGGCGGCGCACCTCCTGCGACTGGCGCGCGTAGCGGCCGGTGAACACCGCCTCGCCGCCGATGCCGCGCAGGATGCGCAGCCCGGAGACGGTGTCCGCACCGAGCGTCGTCAGCCGGCCGGACGCCTCGCGTTGCGCCGCCTGCTTGGCGTGCAGCGGCCGCACCAGCTGGCCCAGCACCACGGCCACCACCGGCAGGCCGAGCAGCACGACGAGACCGAGCGTCAGGTCGACCCGCAGCATGAGCACCGCGACGATGCCGTACGCGACGACGGAGCCGACGAACCGCGCGAGGTTGGCGTAGAGCTCGCCGATGCGCAGCGAGTCGTTCGCCACCGCCGAGACCACCTCGCCGGTGGGCAGCTCCGCGGTGATCGCGTGCCCCGAGTGCGCCGCCTTCAGCCCGACGAGCTCCGACGCGGTGAACGCCGGCCGCAGCCAGCACGCCACGTCGTAGCGGTGCCCCAACGCGCCCGCGGCGGCCGACACCACGCCCAGCGCCGCCAGCACCGCGACCCAGCGGTAGAGGTCCGGGCCGAAGCCGTGCGCCAACCCGCCGTCCACGGCGTGCCCGACGAGGTAGGGCAGCAGCCCCTGGCACGCCATCTGGGTGGTGCCGAGCAGGATCCCGGTCGTCTGGATGCCCCACTGCCGGCGCGCGAACCACAGCAGCAGGCGCCCCGGACCGCTGGTCGGGGGGCTGCTGCCGTTGGTCGCCAGATCGGCGAGAGGGAGGGAGCGCACGGGTCTCCACGCTAGGCGTCCCCGCCGACACGGCCACAGCCCTTTTCGCGGGCTGGGACCCGCCGCGGGCTCGTCGGACGTGCCGACTACCCTGGACCCGTGACGTCGAGCCCCGCCGAGCCTCAGCCCGCCGAGCCCACGACCGTCCCGACGCCGCGACCGGTTCTCGTCGTCGACTTCGGCGCCCAGTACGCCCAGCTCATCGCGCGGCGCGTGCGCGAGGCCCACGTCTACTCCGAGATCGTCCCGCACACGATGCGCGTCTCCGAGATGCTGGCCAAGGACCCGGCGGCGGTCATCCTGTCCGGCGGCCCGGCCTCGGTCTACGAGCCCGGCGCCCCCGCCGTCGACCCCGCGCTGTTCGACGCCGGCGTGCCTGTGCTCGGCATCTGCTACGGCTTCCAGGCGAGGGCGCACGCGCTCGGCGGCGACGTCGACGCCGGCGCGACGGGGGAGTACGGCCACACGCACGTCGACGTGGCCGACGACGGCACGCTCCTGACGGGTTCGCCCGGCGAGCAGCAGGTGTGGATGAGCCACGGCGTCGCGGTCAAGGCGCCACCGGCGGGCTTCCGCGTGCTCGCGTCGACGGCCGCCGCGCCGGTCGCCGCCTTCGAGGACGAGCACCGTCACCTCTACGGCGTGCAGTGGCACCCCGAGGTGCACCACACGCCGCTGGGGCAGGCGACGCTGGAGAACTTCCTCTACCGCGGCGCGGGCCTGGCGCCCGACTGGAACCCCGAGTCGGTCATCACCGCGCAGGTCGAGGCGATCCGTGCCCAGGTGGGCGGCGCGCGGGTGATCTGCGGACTGAGCGGTGGCGTGGACTCGTCGGTCGCGGCCGCGCTGGTGCAGAAGGCCGTGGGGGACCAGCTCACCTGCGTCTTCGTCGACCACGGCCTGCTGCGCGCCGGCGAGGCCGAGCAGGTGGAGAAGGACTTCGTCGCGGCGACCGGCGTGCGGCTCGTCGTCGTCGACGCCGCGGACCGCTTCCTCGACGCGCTCGCGGGCGTCACCGATCCGGAGGCCAAGCGGAAGGTCATCGGCCGCGAGTTCATCCGGGTGTTCGAGGACGCCGCGCGGGACGTCGTCGGCGAAGCCGGGGAACCGGTGAAGTTCCTGGTCCAGGGCACGCTGTACCCGGACGTCGTGGAGAGCGGCGGCGGCGAGGGCGCGGCGAACATCAAGAGCCACCACAACGTCGGCGGGCTGCCCGACGACCTGCAGTTCGAGCTCGTCGAGCCGCTGCGCGCGCTGTTCAAGGACGAGGTGCGCGCGGTCGGGCTCGAGCTCGGCGTGCCGGAGGCGATCGTCTGGCGCCAGCCGTTCCCCGGCCCGGGCCTGGGCATCCGGATCGTCGGCGAGGTGACGCGCTCGCGCCTGGAGGTGCTGCGCGCCGCGGACGCGATCGCCCGCGACGAGCTGACCGCAGCCGGACTGGACCGCGACATCTGGCAGTGCCCGGTGGTGCTGCTGGCCGACGTGCGGTCGGTGGGCGTCCAGGGCGACGGGCGGACGTACGGGCACCCGGTGGTGCTGCGGCCGGTCTCGTCGGAGGACGCGATGACGGCGGACTGGACCCGGCTGCCCTACGACGTGCTGGCGCGCATCTCGACACGCATCACCAACGAGGTGCGCGAGGTCAACCGGGTGGTGCTCGACGTGACGAGCAAGCCGCCGGCCACCATCGAGTGGGAGTAGGCCGATGACCCAGGAGCAGGGGCCCGACCAGGCGCGGGCGGCACGTGAGCGAGGGGCGCTCACCCGCTACCGGGTGATGGCGTACGTCACCGGCACCATGCTGCTGCTGCTGTGCCTGGAAATGGTGCTGCACTACGTGGCGCACAACCATTCCCTGGAATGGGTGCCGCGCCTGCACGGCTTCGTCTACATGGTCTATCTCGTGACCGTCTGGGATCTGTGGTCACGAATGCGCTGGTCGTGGGGTCGGCTCGTGACCATGGTCCTCGCCGGGGTGGTCCCCGTGATGTCGTTCGTCCTCGAGGGGCGGGTCCGGAGCGGTGCCGAGTCCCGGATCGGGGCCTCTGCGACCCCCTGACCTCGGGTTTTTGCTTGTGAATTTCGGCACGAACCTGCACGTCAGGCCTGGTGCCGAATGTGCCGCGGGACGATGGTCCCAGCGCAGCGCGGTGACCTGCGACAACTCTCTGTCTTGCGCGACGACTCGCGCCAGGGGCTCGTCAAGCCCCGTCGTGAATACCGCACCGGATCGGGGAAGATCGTCATGGCCACTGCTCTTGCGAGCGACACTTCTGCTGCCCTGAGCAGCAAGGCGAAGGGTGCCTCCGGTGCCCTCCGCATCCTGTCCATCCTCGTCACCATCATCGGCGCCCTGTTCCTGGTCGTCGGCGTGACGATGTACGGCATCACCTCCGCCCAGCTGAAGGCGCAGAAGGTCACCGTCGCGCCCTGGGACGAGGGCAGCAACGGCGAGGAGAACGGCTTCCTCGCCGGTCACCAGGTTGCCGACCCCTTCAGCGCGCTCGCGCAGATCGGCGCGATCGGCCACCACATGCAGCAGGCGGGTGCCAAGGCCACTGGCGGCCAGGTCGACGCCGAGACCGGTGTGGTGACCGGCGGTGACTGGGGCCTGACCTACGGCACCACGCCGTCCGTCACGCTGCTCGCCGACGGCACCTGCAAGTCGGCCGTCAACTGGACCGACCCCGAGGGCAACGGCACCTTCACGTGCGAGAAGGGCGGCGAGCCCGTGGTGACCGGCGGTGTCACGACGGCCATCGCGACCCTGCGCACGACCCTCAACAGCGGTTCGCTGCTCATCGCGTCGCTGTACGTCTCGGTCCTCGCGTTCGGCGTCTCGGCCCTCGCGGCCGGCCTGGGTGTCGTGCTGATCCTCGTCGGCGTCTTCCAGGTCCTGGCGATCCGGTCGCAGAAGGTCATCGCCTGACCTGATCCTCGCGATCGCACGCACGAGGGCCGGACCCGCAAGGGTCCGGCCCACGCAGTCTTCTCCCCGCCACGCGCTACGGAACGTGCGGGACCATAGTCCTAGCGACTACCGTCGACCTGCGGGACTTTCTCTCGTCTGCGCGACAGCAAGGCACCCCGGGCCGCGCAGCTCCGTCGGAACCGCAGGGATCGGGGAAAGACATGTCCACTGACGTCAAGACCAACGGGACCGTCAAGGTCATCGGCATCCTCGTCGTGATCGCGGGCATCATCTTCGTGGTCGCGGGCGCCGTCACCTGGGGCGCGGTCGCCACCAACCTGTCGGCCGAGAAGATCACCGTCTCGGGCGACGCCGCCCACTTCGGAGGCCAGGCCGTCAACTCGCCGTGGACCGCCTGGTACCAGGCGGACGCGATCAAGCACCACTCGCTCACCGCGTCGAACGGGCTGACCTATGCCGAGCTCGGCTCGGCGATCACCGAGAAGCAGAACGAGCTGAAGGACCAGGGTCTGTCTGCCGCGGACATCGCGAAGGACGAGGACGTCGTCACCCTGCAGGGCCAGCGCACGACCGTGATGAACGGCTCGTTCCTGCGCTCGTCGCTGTTCACCTCGGTGATCGCCTTCGGCGTCGCGCTCTTCGCGTTCGGGGTGGGCGTCATCACCCTGCTCGTCGGCTGGGCACTGCTGCGGCTGTCGCGGCGGGCATCGGTCGCCGCCCCGGCGGGTCAGACCTCGCTGGAGTCGACCGCGGTCTGACCCGCTCCGGACGCGACGAGGGCCGGCTCCCCACCAGGGAAACGGCCCTCGTCCTCTGCCTGCGGTCGTCAGCCCCGGCCCTCCATCCGGTGCCGCGACCGCCGCATCCCGACGAGCGAGCCGACGAGAAGTGCCACGCCGGCCGCCCCGAGCAGGACGATGAGCGCCAGCTGCGCGTCGAGGTTGGCGCCCCATGCGATGGACAGCAGCCCGACGCCGATCGCCGCGATCACCAGCCCCCACACCACGGTGCCGACGCGCAGGCTCGGGCGCGACTGCTGCTCCGGCGCCGGCGTGGCGGCCGGTGCGGGCGGTGCCGAGGTGACGCGGATGTGCCCGGTGTCGGCGGGCTGCGTCCCGAGGGGCGCGGCCGGCGGCGTGACCTTCGGCTCCGGGGACCCGACGCTCGGCAGCGTCCTCGTCGTCGGCTCGTCGGGTGCCGCGACCGCGTCCGTCGCCGGCAGCTCGACCGTGGGCTCGTCGGGCACGGCCGCGGTGGCCTCCTGCGGGTCCTCGTCGCGGATCTCCTGCGTCCGGTCGTCGCTCATCGCGTCCCCTCCTCGATCGTCACGTTCCCGGCGCCGACGTCGATCGTCAGCAGCAGGTCGGCCTCGTCTGCGGGGACGCCGAAGTCGTCACGCCGGCCGAACCCGCTGGCGCTCACGTTGTCGCCGTCCACCTTCCACGTCACCTGACCCGCGCCGATGTCCGCCTGAGCTGCGACGTCGGCGTCCTGAGGGACGAGGATCACCAGGTTGCCGGCCGACAGGTCGACCGGGACGGTGAGCCGCTCCTCGGGGTCGATCGGCACGCGCGTCAAGTCGAGCGTCGAGTCGCCGAACGCCATGTCGTAGCCGTCCGCGGCCGACGAGCGGTCGGTGACGGTCGTCGTGCCCTGGCTCGTCGTGACGTGCACGCCGTTGCGGTCGACGATCCACGGGTTGAGGCCGTCGCGCGTGGTCACCGCGATCGGCAGCGCCGCGATCATCGCCACGATCGCCAGGAACCCGAGCACGCCGCTGCGACGTCCGCGCAGGCCGCTCACGATGATCGCGACGCCGAAGACGACGACGATCAGCGCGGCAGCGGTGCCGGCGGTGGCCTGGTCGTGCCAGCCGGTCCGCTGGGCGATGAGCGCGCCCGCGACGACGAACAGGCTGAGCGCCACCGTGATGCCGGTGATGGCCGCACCGGGGCCGCGTCGCGGCGGGCGTGGCGGGCGCGGCGGCGCCGGGGACGGTGCGGGCGCCGGGGCGTACCGGTAGGGCATCGGAGCAGGGCCCGGTGCGGGCGGGGGAGTCCAGGTGGATGCCGGGGGCACCGGCGCCGAGACGCGGGGGGTGGCCGGGCCGGTGCCGGCCGGGCTCGTCGGGCCGTACGCCGGGACTGGGCCGCCGTAGCTCGCGGTGCCGGCGGCCGGACCGCCGAGGGGCCCGGTGGGCCCGGACGGTGCCGCAGGTCCGGTGTACGGGGCGCCGCCGCCGTACGGAGAGCCACCGCCGTACGGAGCACCGGCGAACGGGGCGGGTGCCGGGCGCACCACCGGCGGCCGCCGGTGCTGCAGCATCTGCGTCACCAGGACGATCACCAGGATCGTCGCGCCCAGCCAGAACATGCCCTGGATCCACCCGGGCACGACGAACGGCCAGTCGTTCCAGGCGCCGCGTCCCACGCCGCCGACGAACAGCAGCAGCGCGCCGAGAAGCGCGATGTCCGGGTGCCCGAGGGTCAGCCCTTCGAGGTGGATGCGGCCGTCGCGCTCCTCGGGGAGCAGCGCCCACGCCAGCGCGTACAGCACCAGGCCGAAGCCGCCGAGCAGCAGCGTGACGAGGAAGATGCCGCGCACCAGGAGCGGGTCGAGGCCGAACCGCGCGGCCAGACCGCCCGCGACACCGCCGATCCACCGCTCCTCCGAGCGGTACAGGCCGATGCCGCGCAGCTGGGTGAAGAAACCGGCCGCGGGCGAGGCTGCGGTGCCGGGGGGCGGGGTGGTGCCGGTGGGCGGGACGGGCCCGTCGTCGGCAGGGGTCTGCGTGGTCATGGCTCGATCCTGGGGGAAGGTGCCACCCCGTCACCATCGGGTGTCCCCCTGAATCCACCCTGATCAGCGGCGCGGGTGGTGCCACGGACCCCTGATCTCCACCCTGGTTCGGCCCTGCGACACGTGTACCGGCGTCGCGGAGGTGTCACGATCGACGCGTGACATCGGCAGACAACCCCGCGCGCCCTGTCGCGCCCGTGCGCCTGCCGCTGCGCCGCCCTGAGCGCGGCCGGCTGATCGGCGGCGTCGCGCTCGGGCTCGCGGCCCACCTCGACTGGCCGGTGAAGCTCGTCCGGCTGCTGTTCGTGGCGACCAGCCTGCTGTTCGGCGTCGGCGCCGTGCTCTACGCGTTCCTCTGGGTGACCGTGCCCGTCGGTGACCCGGTCGCGGCGGCCGAGATCGTGCGGCCGGCGGTGCTGGGCCGGCTCGCCCGCCGGCAGGAGGCCGCCGGCCACCCGCTGCGGGTGCCGTCGCCGGAGGTGATCGCCGGCGCCCTGCTGCTGGTCGGTGCCGCGGTGCTGCTGCTGACGCGCAGTCACACCACGATGGACCTCAGCTGGGTGCTGCCCGCCGCGGTGCTCGTCGCTGGCGTCGTGCTCGCCTGGAGCCAGCTCGGCGTGGTGACGCGCGGGCGCTCGCGGACACCGTCCGGTGGAAGGGCGCAGGGGTTCCTGCGGATCGCCGGCGGTCTGCTGCTCGCGGGCGTCGGCGTGCTGCTGCTGCTCACGCAGGTCGGTGGCGAGGGCATCGACCCGGGTCTGCTGGGCCAGGTGGTCGTCGCGGCCGTCGCGATGATCGCCGGCGTCGCCCTGGTACTGGCCCCGTGGTGGCTGCGCCTGGTGCGTGAGCTGGGCGACGAGCGCGCCGCCCGCGCTCGCGAGGCCGAGCGCGCCGACATCGCCGCCCACCTGCACGACTCCGTGCTGCAGACGCTGGCGATCATCCGCGCCCGGGCCGACGAGCCCACCGAGGTCGCCCGGATGGCGCGAGCCCAGGAGCGCGAGCTGCGCGAGTGGCTGTACCAGGACCGCCCCGCGCCGGGCACGTCCGTGGCGGCCGCGCTGCGCGCCGTGGTGGCGGAGGTGGAGGACACCCGTACCGCGCCGGACGGCGAGCCGGTGGCCGTCGACCTGGTCGTCGTCGGCGACCGCGCGCCCGACGACGGCACCGAGGCGCTGCTGCAGGCGACCCGGGAAGCCCTGGTCAACGCGGTGACGCACGGGCGCCCGCCGGTGTCCGCCTACCTCGAGGTGGGCGAGGCGCAGGTCGAGGTGTTCGTCCGCGACCACGGGGACGGCTTCGACCTCGACGACATCCCCTCCGACCGGTTCGGCGTGCGGGAGTCGATCCTCGGCCGGGTGCGCCGCCGCGGCGGCACCGCGACCGTGACGTGCAAGGAGAGCGGCACCGAGGTGCACCTCGTCGTGCCCGTCGGGCCGTGCCCGCCCGGCGCGGAGGCCCTGCCCGACGAGGTTGCGACGGCGGTCTCGGAGCCACAGGAGAAGGAGAGGACACCGTGAGTGCCGACCCGGTCGACGTCGTGCTGGTCGACGACCACCACATGTTCCGCACGGGGGTGCGGGCCTCGCTCGACGCGCGGGTGCGCATCGTCGGGGAGGCGGAGGACGTCGACGGTGCGGTGGCGGTGATCCACGAGCTGCGCCCTCCGGTGGTGCTGCTGGACGTCCACCTGCCCGGTGGCGACGGCGGTGGCGGCACCGAGGTGCTGCGGCGCTGCGCCGACCTGCTGGGCGAGACGAAGTTCCTGGCGCTGTCGGTGTCCGACGCCGCGGAGGACGTCGTCGGCGTCATCCGGGTGGGTGCGCGGGGCTACGTCACCAAGGCGATCGACGGCACCGCGCTGTCCGACGCGGTGGTGCGCGTCGCGTCCGGCGACGCCGTGTTCTCGCCGCGGCTGGCCGGCTTCGTCCTCGACGCGTTCGGCACCGCGGCCGGCGACGTCGCCACCGGGGACGACGAGCTCGACCGCCTCTCGGCGCGCGAGCGCGAGGTGATGCGGCTGATCGCCCGCGGCTACAGCTACCGCGAGGTGGCCTCCGAGCTGTTCATCTCGATCAAGACGGTGGAGACGCACGTGTCGGCGGTGCTGCGGAAGCTGCAGCTGTCGAGCCGGCATGAGCTGACGCGCTGGGCGGCGGCGCGGCGGTTGCTGTGAGGAGCTGCCGCCGGAAGGGAGCTCGTAGGATGTTTCGGAGACGGCGGCCGGCTGGATGCGATTCTGTTCATCGCGTTCATGTCAGGCAGGCACAGACGGCCTCATGAAGCGCCGGCCGAGAGCTCGATTCCGAGCGGGCCTCGTCGTGCCCGGCAGCGTGACGGTGACCTGGCCGCTCGCCGGCCTTCGGTTCGATGACGCAGGTTTCGAGGTATCCGTCTCGGCACTTGCCCGGAAGCTGATGGGAACGCTGCTGCAGTCGCCCTGCGACTGGCAGGACGTGGAGAGCGTGAGGCGCGACCGGTGCAGTGTCGTGGTGCGGCTGCGCGGTCACCAGCAGATCCGCATCAGGGCGTTCTTCGGCAGGAGGGCTCGAGAATTCGTCGAATCGGGTCGCTCGCGCGGGGTTCCGTTCGAGGGTTGAGCCGGACCACGCGACAGGTAAGGCGGTCGACATGCAGAGCACGATCATGATCTCCACGGATGCTCCACGCGAACGCCTACGGATCCTCCTGGCGCCTGCCTAGGTTCCGGAGCATGTCGCACGGACCGGCGTCGGCGCAGCACGCCCGGTCGCGGCGTCGTGGCCGGCCGGGGCGGGTGGTCGCGCTCGTCGTGATGGCGGGCGTGGTTCTCGCCGGGTCCTCGGTCGGGGCGCTCGGGCTGCGGCTGGAGTTGAACCTCGACACGGTGCACCTCCAGGACCTCGTCGGGCCAGCGCCGGTCTCGTCGTCCTGGAACGGTGCGGACGGACCGGCGCAGCCGGGCGACCCGGGCGCCGGACGGGCGATGAACCTGCTGGTGCTCGGCTCCGATCAGCGGGACGGCCAGAACGCCGTCATCGGCGGCGCCGAGGACACCATGGGCTCCGACACGACGATCGTCGTGCACCTGGCAGCCGACCGGAGCCGGGTCGAGCTGGTGTCCATCCCGCGCGACTCGCTGGTCGACATCCCGTCCTGCCTGGCGAGCAACGGCGCGACCACGCAGCCGCATCCCCACGACCAGATCAACCATGCCTTCGACTACGGCTGGCAGGCCGGAGGCGACATGGCCTCTGCGGCCGCCTGCACCGTCCGCACGGTGCAGAGCACCACGGGGCTGACGATCGACCACGTGATCGTGGTCGACTTCGTCGGGTTCTAGGCGATGGTCGGCGCGATCGGCGGGGTCGACCTGTGCATCCCACGCCAGCTCGACGACCCGAGGTATACCGGCCTGCACCTGCTGCCGGGGGACCAGCACCTCGACGGCGTCCAGGCGCTCCAGCTCGCGCGGGCGCGCCACGGGAACATCGGCAACGGCGGCGACCTGGCGCGCATCGGCAACCAGCAGCGACTGGTGGCGGCCATCGCCGGCAAGGTGCTCTCGGCCGACGTGCTGGCGAACCCCGCGAAGCTCACCGCCTTCCT